>JAKAZN010000004.1 GCA_021815835.1 Pseudomonadota bacterium | reverse complement strand
CCGCGGTGTTCGGTTGCTGGACGTCGGTGTCGCGGAAATCCGTGCTGCCGGTGTTCGAGCAGCTGAACGGCGTGCTTTTCTACCCGGTCCAGTACGAGGGCCAGGAATGCAGCCGCAACATCTTCTACACCGGCGCGGCGCCAAACCAGCAGGCAATTCCCGCGGTCGATTATTTCATGGAGCAGCTGAACGTCAAGCGCTGGGTGCTGGCGGGCACGGATTACGTCTATCCGCGCACCACCAACAAGATCCTGGAAGCATACCTGAAATCCAAGGGCGTGAAGCCCGCGGATATCATGATCAACTACACCCCGTTCGGCTATTCGGACTGGCAGGCGAACGTCGCCAAGATCAAGGCGTTCGGCTCGGCGGGGAAGAAGACCGGCGTGATCTCCACCATCAACGGCGATGCCAACGTGCCGTTCTACAAGGAGCTCGGCAACCAGGGCATCAAGGCCACCGACATCCCGGTGGTGGCGTTCAGCGTGGGCGAGCAAGAGCTGGCGGGGCTCGACACCAAGCCGCTGCTCGGGCAGCTCGCGGCCTGGAATTATTTCGAGAGCGTGGATACGCCCGCCAACAAGGCGACCGTCGCCGCGTTCAAGGCGTTCATGAAGGACGACAAGCGGGTCTTCAACGACCCGATGGAAGCGCACTACATCGGCTTCAACATGTGGGTGAAGGCAGTCGAGAAGGCGGGTAGCACGGCATCGAACGCGGTGATCGACGCCATGGTGGGCGTATCGCACCCGAACCTGACCGGCGACTCCGCGACCATGATGCCCAACCACCACCTGACCAAGCCCGTGCTGCTGGGCGAGGTGCAGGGCAACGGCCAGTTCAACGTGGTCTGGCAGACCGCGGGCCTGGTGGTGGCGCAACCCTGGTCGCCCTACCTGCCGGAATCGAAATACCTGATCGGCGACTGGCTGCCGCCGATGTCCTGCGGCAATTACGACGTGAAGGCGGGCAAGTGCCTGGGCAAGCGCAAGGCGTGAGCGCGGTCCGGCACGGCGCGGGCCGGGGGCGCTGCCCCTGGCCCGTGCTGATCCTGCTGCTGTTGCTGGCCCTCGCGCCGCGGGCGATGGCGGCGGGGCATCCGTTCGCCGATCTGGGTGCGACCAATTCGGATGTGGTCGCGCGCGGGGTGCGGGAGCTGGCGGTGTCGGGCAATGCGCGCGCGCCCGCCGTGATCGCGGCGCTGAAGGCGGGCAAGCTGTTCGCCTGGCGCTGGCCGGTCGCGAACGCGCCGCTGTTTATTCGTACCGATGCGGGCTTTGTTGACGCACGCACCGGCGCGGCAGTGGCGACCGCGCCGATGCCGGTCAATCTGCGCGCCGTGATCATGAGCGACTCGGTGCGGGGCGCGATCGAAACCGCCGCCGGGGTCCTGGACCTGCACGCGGCCTCGGCCGCGGTGCGGGAGAAGGCCGCCGAGGCGCTGTTCCAGGCGGCCGATCCGGGGTCCCTGAAACTGATCGAGACCGCGCTTGCGGCGGAGAAGAACGGCTCGGTCGCGCGCGTGCTGCGCGAAGCACGGGCCGCGGCGCTGCTGAAATCAGCGAACGCACCGATCCCGGCGCGATTGGCCGCGATCGATCTGCTGGCCGCGCGCGGAGATTTGCCGGCGCGAAACGTGCTCGCATCGCTGCAAGGCGAACCACCCGTCGTCGCCACCGCCGCGAAGGCGGCCATCACCGGCATCAACCGGCAATTGCAGATGTGGGACCTGGTAGAGGACCTCTATTACGGCATCTCGCTCGGTGCGGTGCTGCTGCTGGCCGCGACCGGGCTGGCCATCACCTTCGGGGTGATGGGCGTCATCAACATGGCGCATGGTGAGATGGTGATGATCGGCGCCTACACGACCTTCGTCGTGCAGCAGGCGATCACCGCCTTCGCCCCGGCGCTGACCCAGTTCGGCCTGCTGTTCGCGGTGCCGGCCGCGTTCGTGGTGGCGGGCGTGCTCGGGATCGTGATCGAGCGAACGATGATCCGGTTCCTCTATGGCCGGCCGCTGGAGACGTTGCTCGCCACCTGGGGGCTGAGCCTCGTGTTGCAGCAGGCGGTACGCAGTATCTTCGGGCCGACCAACCAGGACGTTTCCTCGCCGGACTGGATGAGCGGGTTCGTGAAGCTGGGCGGGCTGACGCTGACGGTGAACCGGTTGTGGATCATCCTGTTCGCCGGATTGGTGCTGGCGGCGTTGATGGCGGCATTGCGCTGGGGCGGGCTGGGACGCTCGATCCGCGCGGTGACGCAGAACCGGCGCATGGCCGCGGCGATGGGCATCCGCACGCCATGGATCGACGCGCTTACCTTTGGCCTCGGTTCGGGGATCGCCGGGATGGCGGGGGTGGCGCTGAGCCAGATCGACAATGTCTCGCCGAATCTCGGGCAGAATTACATCATCGACAGCTTCATCGTGGTGGTAGTGGGCGGGGTCGGCAATCTGTGGGGCACGTTGTTCGGCGCCCTGATCCTGGGGGTGGTCGACAAATTCGTCGAACCGCTGACCGGCGCGGTGCTGGGCAAGATCGTCGTGCTGGTCTTCCTGATCCTGTTCATCCAACGCCGGCCGCGCGGTCTGTTCCCGCTCAAAGGACGGGCGGTGGAGGCGTGATGCGCGGCTCCGCGATCACGCTCGCCGCTGTGCTGGGGGGAGCGGCGCTGCTGGCGGTGCTCAACCTCGCGACCGGGCCGGCGAGCTCAGTGCATGTGTCGAGCTTCGTGATCGGCCTGACGGGAAAATATCTCTGCTACGCGATCCTGGCGCTCGCGGTCGATCTGGTGTGGGGGTACGCGGGTATCCTGACCCTCGGGCACGCGGCATTCTTCGCGCTCGGCGGCTACGCAATGGGGATGTACCTGATGCGGGAGATCGGGGCGCGCGGGGTGTATGCGAACGCGCGGATTCCCGACTTCATGGTGTTCCTGGGATGGAAGGAACTGCCCTGGTACTGGCACGGGTTTTCCCATTTCCCCGTCGCGTTGATCGCGGCGATGGTGGTACCGGCGATCCTGGCGGGCGTGTTCGGATGGCTGGCGTTCCGCTCGCGCGTCTCCGGTGTCTATCTGTCGATCATCACCCAGGCGCTGACCTATGCCTTGATGTTGGCGTTCTTCCGCAATGAGATGGGATTCGGCGGCAATAACGGGATGACCGATTTCAAGGACATCCTGGGCTTGCCGATCGGCCGGGACTCGACGACGGTGGGGTTGATGCTGGTGACGGCGCTGGTGCTGGCGGGCGCGTATGTCGCCTCGCGCGCGCTGGTGGGATCGCGCTACGGCAAGGTGCTGGTCGCGGTGCGTGACGCGGAGTCGCGGACCCGATTCCTCGGCTACCGGCCGGAGCATTACAAGCTGGTGGTGTGGGTGTTCTCCGCGGTGTTGGCGGGGATCGCCGGCGCGCTCTATGTGCCGCAGGTGGGCATCATCAATCCTTCGGAATTCGCGCCGGCCAACTCGATCGAGGCGGTGATCTGGGTTGCGGTCGGCGGGCGCGGCACGCTCTCGGGCGCGATCCTGGGCGCGGTGCTGGTGAACCTGGGCAAGACCTGGCTCACCGGCGCGCTGCCGGAGATCTGGCTGTTCGCGCTGGGCGGGTTGTTCATCTTCGTCACCTTGTTCCTGCCGCGCGGCCTGATCGGGCTGTTGCCGCGGCGCCGCCGGGCTGGACCGATAGCGGAGGAATCGCCGGCGGCAGCTTCGGCGGCGCGGGAAGCGACCGGATGACCGAGGGTTCTCTTCTCTATCTGGACGGCGTCAGCGTCTCCTTCGACGGGTTCCGTGCGTTGAACGAATTGTCGCTGGTGCTGGAACCGGGCGAGATGCGCGCCGTGATCGGGCCGAACGGCGCCGGCAAGACCACGATGATGGACGTGATCACCGGCAAGACCCGTCCCGATACCGGTCGGGTGGTGTTCGGGGCGGATACCGATCTGACGAAACTGGACGAACCAGCGATCGCCGCGCTCGGGATCGGGCGAAAATTCCAGAAACCGACGGTGTTCGAACCGCTTTCGGTCTGGGACAATCTGCTGCTGGCGCTGGCCGGCGATCGGCGGCCGCGGTTTTCGTTGTGGGCGCGCGAGACTGCCGAAGAACGCAGGCGGATCGAGGGTATTCTGGAAACCACGTGCCTCACCGAGCACCGCGCGCGGCGGGCGGCCGATCTCTCGCACGGGCAGAAGCAATGGCTGGAGATCGGGATGCTGCTGGCCCAGGAACCGCGCCTGCTGCTGGTCGATGAGCCGGTGGCGGGGATGACGGACGCCGAGACCGCGCAGACCGCCGAGCTGTTGCGCGAGATCAACCGCACCCGCAGCGTGGTCGTGGTGGAGCACGACATGGAATTCGTGCGCGCCCTGGGCGTCAAGGTCACCGTGCTGCACGAGGGCTCGGTGCTGTCGGAAGGCGCGATCGATCACGTGAGCGCGGATCCGCGCGTGATCGAAGTGTATCTGGGGCGGTAGATGCTGGAAGTTTCCAATGTCGATCTGCATTACGGGGCGGCGATCGCGCTGCGCCAGGTCTCGGTGACCGCGATACCGGGCGCGGTGAGCTGCGTGCTGGGGCGCAACGGGGTGGGCAAGACCAGCCTGCTGCGCGCGATCACCGGGGCCCATCCGGTCTCCGCCGGATCGATCCGCTGGGAGGGCGCCGACATCACCCGGCTGCCGATCTATGAGCGGGCGCGCCGCGGGATCGCCTGGGTGCCGCAGGGGCGCGACATCTTCCCGCTGCTGACGGTGCGGGAGAATCTGGAGACCGGGTTCGCCGTCCTGCCGCGCGGCGAACGGCGCGTGCCGGACGAGATTTTCGCCCTGTTCCCGGTGTTGAAGACCATGCTGCGCCGGCGCGGCGGCGATCTGTCGGGCGGGCAGCAGCAGCAACTGGCGATCGCGCGGGCGCTGGTGATGAAGCCGCGCCTCCTGGTGCTGGACGAGCCGACCGAGGGCATCCAGCCCAGCATCATCAAGGATATCGGCCGGGTGATCGCCCTGTTGCGCGAGCGCGGCGATATCGCCATCCTGCTCGTGGAACAGTATTACGATTTCGCCCGTGAACTGGCGCAAACCATCGTGGTGATGGATCGTGGCGATGTCGTGCTGTCGGGCGCGCGGGAGGCGCTGGACGAGGCCGATGTTCGACGCCGTCTTTCCGTCTGATGCCGCTCCGGTCCTGCAACGCGCGCGGGGGGTGTTGGACGTGACCTTGCGTCGGCGCGGCGAGGAGACGGTGCTGGAGGGCTTACGCCAGGAGGGCTGCCTGAAAGCGCGATTCCCCCGGGGCGGGACCCCGGGATGGCGCGACGCAGTCGTGCTCAACGCCTCCGGCGGGATCGCCGCGGGGGATCGGTTGCGGTTGCGTTTCGTCGTACGGGCGGGGGGGCGGGCGAGCATCGCCGCGCAGGCGGCGGAGCGGTTCTATCGCGCCGCACCGGGTGACGGGCCGGCCTCGGTCCGCACCGCGCTGGCGCTGGAAGACGGCGCGCGGGCGGAATGGTTGCCGCAGGAGACCATCCTGTTCGACGGCGCGTCCCTGGAGCGCGCCCTGGAGGTAAACATGGCGGCCGACGCCCGCTTCCTGGGCGTCGAATCCCTCGTCTTCGGCCGCGCCGCGATGGGCGAGTCCGTGCGGCGCCTTCGGCTGCGCGACGCGATCCGCGTGCGGCGCGGCGGCCGGTTGTTGCTGGCCGACATGGTGCGAATGGGGGGCGATATTGCGGCGGCGCTGCGCCGGCCGGCGGTCGCCGACGGCGCGCGGGCGGTGGCGACCATCGTCTACGTGGCGCCGGACGCAGGCGAGATGGTCGCCCCCATGCGCGATGCGCTCGCAGGCGGGCAGGCCGGTGCCAGCGCCTGGGACGGCATGTTGGTGGCGCGGCTGCTGGCGGCGGATGGCGCGGCCCTGCGCGCCGCGGTGATCGCGGCCTTGGCGGTCCTGCGCGGGACGCGTAACCTGCCGCGCGTATGGCGATGCTGAGACGGGAACGAAGATGAACCTGGCGCCCCGGGAAAAGGACAAGCTGCTGATCGCGATGGCCGCGATCGTCGCGCGCCGGCGGCTCGAACGCGGGGTGAAGCTCAATTACCCCGAAGCAATCGCGCTGATCACGGATTTCGTGGTGGAGGGGGCGCGGGACGGGCGCAGCGTTGCCGATCTGATGGAGGCGGGGGGGACCGTGGTCACCCGCGATCAGGTGATGGAAGGGATCGCGGAGATGATCCCCGACGTGCAGGTGGAGGCGACGTTTCCGGATGGAACGAAGCTGGTGACCGTGCATGAGCCGATCCGATGATACCTGGTGAAATCATCACGCTCCCCGGCGAGATCGAACTCAATTCCGGCCTCCCCCGCACCGTCCTGACCATCGCCAATACCGGCGACCGGCCGATCCAGGTCGGCAGCCACTACCATTTCGCCGAAACCAACCCGGCGCTGTCGTTCGACCGCGCCGCCGCGCGCGGACAGCGCCTGGACATCCCCGCCGGCACGGCGGTTCGTTTCGAGCCCGGGCAAACCCGGGAAATCACCCTGATCCCGTTCCGCGGCAAGCGCATCGTCGCCGGCTTCCGTGGCGTCGTCATGGGAGCCCTGTAATATGGCCCGCCTCCCCCGCGCCGCCTACGCCGACATGTTCGGCCCCACCACCGGGGACCGCGTGCGCCTGGCCGACACCGATCTGTTCGTGCAAGTCGAACGCGACCTCACCACCTACGGCGAGGAAGTGAAATTCGGCGGCGGCAAGGTGATCCGCGACGGCATGGGCCAGTCCCAGGCCACCAACGCCGAAGGCGCGGCCGATACGGTCATCACCAACGCGCTCATCATCGACCACTGGGGCATCGTGAAAGCCGATGTCGCCATCGCCAACGGCCGCATCGCCGCCATCGGCAAGGCGGGCAACCCCGATATCCAGTCCGATGTGACCATCACCATCGGTCCCGGCACCGAGATCATCGCCGGCGAGGGCAAGATCCTCACCGCCGGCGGCATCGACGCGCACATCCATTTCATCTGCCCGCAATTGATCGAGGAAGCGCTCGCCTCCGGCGTCACCACCCTGGTCGGCGGCGGCACCGGCCCGGCCACCGGCACCGCGGCCACCACCTGCACGCCCGGGCCCTGGCATCTCGCGCGCATGTTGCAGGCGGCGGAAGCCCTGCCGGTCAACATCGCGCTCGCCGGCAAGGGCAACGCATCCCGCCCCGCCGCGCTGGAAGAAATGCTCCGCGCCGGCGCCGCCTGCCTGAAACTGCACGAGGATTGGGGCACGACGCCGGCCGCGATCGACAACTGCCTGGCGGTCGCCGATCGCTACGACGTGCAGGTGATGATCCACACCGACACGCTGAACGAATCCGGCTTCGTCGAAGACACCATTGCCGCCTTCAAGGGCCGCACCATCCACGCCTTCCATACCGAAGGCGCCGGCGGCGGCCACGCACCCGACATCATCAAGGTCGCCGGCCTGCCCAACGTCCTGCCCAGTTCCACCAACCCCACGCGACCCTACACGGCCAACACGCTCGACGAGCATCTCGACATGCTCATGGTCTGCCACCATCTCGATCCGAACATCCCCGAAGACATCGCGTTTGCCGAAAGCCGCATTCGCCGCGAAACGATCGCCGCCGAGGACATCCTGCACGATCTCGGCGCGCTTTCGATGATGTCCTCGGACAGCCAGGCGATGGGCCGGGTCGGCGAGGTGATCCTGCGCACCTGGCAGACCGCGCACAAGATGAAGACGCAGCGCGGCGCGGCCCCCGGCGATACCGCGCTGGCCGACAACAACCGGGTGAAGCGCTATATCGCGAAATACACCATCAACCCGGCGATCGCGCAGGGCATGGCGCGCGAAATTGGCTCGGTCGAATCCGGCAAGCTCGCCGATCTTGTGCTGTGGTCGCCGGCGTTCTTCGGCGTGAAGCCCGATCTGGTGCTGAAGGGCGGCAGCATCGTCATGGCGGCGATGGGCGATCCCAATGCCTCGATCCCCACGCCGCAGCCGGTGCATTACCGGCCGATGTTCGGCGCCTTCGGCCGCGCGCTGACGGAATCCTGCCTGACCTTCGTCTCGGCCGCGGCGCTCGAAGCCGACCTTGCCCGCCATCTCCACCTGCACCGCAAGCTGGTCGCGGTCGCCGATACGCGCGCGGGCATCGGCAAGCGCTCGATGATCCACAACGACGCAACCCCCGTCATCGAGGTCGATCCCGAAACCTACGAAGTCCGCGCCGACGGCGTGCTGCTCACCTGCGAACCCGCAACCGAGCTGCCGATGGCGCAGCGCTATTTCCTGTTCTGATGCGCGCGCTTCGTGTCCTGCCCGCCGGCGGTTGGGATCCGGCGCGCCAAGCCGACAGCGTCATGCTGGATTTCGACCTGCGCCACCGCCGGCGGATCGCGCTCACGACCGAGACCGGCGCCGCGCTGCTGCTTGATCTGCCGCAGACCGCGCATCTGCGCGATGGCGACGGACTGGAAACCGACACCGGCGCCGTCGTGCGCGTCCATGCGCGCCCCGAGCCGCTGCTGGAACTGACCGCGGCGGACACCGCCGAACTCGCCCGGCTCGCCTGGCATCTCGGCAACCGCCATCTGCCGGTGCAGGTGCTGCACGGGGCGTTGCGCATCCGCCACGATCACGTGATCGCGGCGATGGCCGAGGCGCTGGGCGCCACGGTGCGTCATCTGGACGCGCCGTTCGACCCCGAACAGGGCGCCTACGTGGCCGCGCCGCATCATCACCATGACCACTGACGCGCCCGCATTGCTGCGCCTGCTCGCCTGGCTGTCCCCGGGCTTTCCCACCGGCGCCTTCGCGTGCTCGCACGGCCTGGAATGGGCGGTCGAGACCGGCGACATCGCGGACGAGGCCAGCCTTCTCGACTGGATCACCGATGTCCTGATCCACGGCGCCGGCCGGGCGGACACCATCCTGCTGCGCCACGCCCATGCGGCGCATAACGATCCCGCCCGCCTCGCCGCCCTGGCGGAGCTGGCCCGCGCGCTGGCGCCGGCGCGGGAACGCCGCACCGAAACCACCGATCTCGGCACCGCCTTTGCCGCCGCGGCCGCGCCCTGGAAGCCGCCCGCGCTGCCCGAGGCGCCGCCCTATCCCGTGGCGCTCGGCGCGCTCGCCGGCGCGCACGGGATCGATGTCGATGCCACCGCCCTCGCCGCGCTCCAGGGGTTTGCCGCCAATCTGATCTCGGCGGCGGTGCGGCTGGTCCCGCTCGGCCAGTCCGCCGGCCTGCGCGTGCTGGCGGCGCTGGAACCGACGATCCGCGTCCTCGCCGATGAGACCCGCGCCGCAACCCTGGACGATCTCGGCGGCTGTGCCTTCCGTTCGGATATCGCCGCGATGCGCCACGAGACCCAGTACACCAGGTTGTTCCGCACATGACCCATGCCAACGGCCCGTTGCGTGTCGGTATCGGCGGCCCGGTCGGCTCCGGCAAGACCGCGCTGATGGACGCGCTCTGCAAGAGCTTCCGCGCCACCCACGACATCGCCGCGATCACCAACGACATCTACACCAAGGAAGACGCGGAGTTCCTGACCCGCGCCGGATCGCTGCCGCCCGAGCGTATCCTGGGCATCGAAACCGGCGGCTGTCCGCATACCGCGATCCGGGAGGACGCCTCGATCAACCTGGCCGGGATCGCCGACCTCACCCGGCGCTTTCCGGGTCTCGACCTGATCCTGATCGAAAGCGGCGGCGACAACCTGGCCGCGACCTTCAGTCCGGAGCTGGCCGACATCACCATCTACGTGATCGACGTCTCCGCCGGCGACAAGATCCCCCGCAAGGGCGGCCCGGGCATCACCCGCAGCGACCTTCTGGTCATCAACAAGATCGATCTCGCACCCCTGGTCGGCGCCAGCCTCGACGTCATGGACCGGGACGCAAAACGGATGCGCGGCGCGCGGCCCTTCGTCTTCGCCAATATCCGCGCGGGCCAGGGGGTGGCGGAGATCGCGCGATTCGTCGCCCGCGCGGGCGGCCTCAATCGGCCCGGCGCAGGGTGAAGGAGAACACCGTCCCGCCCGCCGCCGCCGGCGTCATCCACAGCCGCCCGCCGTGCTGCTCGATGATCCCGCGACAGATCGCGAGGCCCACCCCCATCCCCTGTTCCTTATCCGTCACGAAGGGCTGGAACAGCCGCGCCGCGATCTCCGGCGCTACGCCGGGGCCGGTATCGGCGACATCGATGCGCACCATCCCATCCTCGGCCTCGGCCGAGATCAGCAGCTCCCGGCGCGGCGTGCGCGCCATGGCCTCGATCGCATTGCGGATCAGGTTCATAAAAACTTGTTGCAGCTGCACCCGATCGGCCAGGACCTCCGGCGGATCGCGCGGCAGCGCCAGGCGGATATGCGCCGAGCCGTCGCCGCCGCCCACCAAGGCCAGGGCGCAGGCCTCCTCGATCAGCCCGGCCAAAGCCTCGGCGCGCAACGACAGCTCGGCGCCGGCGACGAAGGCGCGCAGGCGGCGGATGATCTCCCCGGCGCGCGCGGTCTGCGCCCGGGCCAGCGCCATCGCCTGGCGGACCCGCGCGGGATCGGCCTCCGGCGCGGCGACCAGCCGTTCGGCCGCGGCGAGATAGCTCGCGATCGCGGTGAGCGGCTGATTCAGTTCGTGCGCCAGGGCCGCGGCCATCTGGCCCATCGCGGTCCAGCGCCGCGCCTGTTCCAGTTGCAGCTGCAATTCCTGCATCCGGGCACGGCTTTCCTGCCGCTCGGTCAGGTCGCGGATGAAACCGGTGAAGATGCGGCGGGCGCCGGCGCGCGCCTCGCCCACCGATAATTCCATCGGGAAGGTGCGCCCGTCCTTGCGCAGGCCCACCACCACGCGCCCGATGCCGATGATGCGGCGTTCCCCGGTGCTCCGATACCGCGCCAGATAGGCATCGTGCTGCTCGCGATACGGGCTCGGCATCAGCATGGCGACGTTGCGCCCGATCGCCTCGGCGGCGGTCCAGCCGAACAGGCGCTCGGAGGCGGCGGAGAACTGCTCGATCCGGCCGGCCTCGTCGATCACCACCATCGCGTCGGGGACCGTGTCCAGGATCGAGCGCAGATGCGCCGCGCCGGGCGGGCCGCGTTTCGGCACCTGTGTCTCCCTCGCATGATGCGGCCTTCGGCTTGCAACGCGGCGCGGCGCAAGGCAAGCCTCGGCGCCATGCGGCGATTCGTGGTGGTGCTCGCGGTCGGGGTGTTCCTGGCGGCCCTGATCCTGGATACGGGCGCCCTGGTACGCGTGGGCGCCTATTATTTCTGGGCCTTCGCGCGCGCCCATCCCTGGTGGGTCGTCGTGGCGCTGGCGATGATGGCTGCGTGGGCCGCCTGGCGGCGCTGGCGGGCCGCCCGCAGCAAGAAGCTGGGGCGCAAGCGAAAGGGCCGGCGGCCGTCTGGCGGCAAGAAGCGGCCCCGCGCGCGCCCTGCCGGCGGTGATGCCTTGCGCGACCAGGACCATCCGCCGCCCGCGGTGGTACCCGTACCCAGGCGCGGCGGAACGAGGCCCCGGGCGCGGCGGGCCCCGCCGGTACGCCGCGGCCCGGGTCCGCCGGCGGTGTAACCCGTGTGAAAGCCCTGCGGTGCGACGCTCTTGCCGCTCTTGGAGGGTCCAGGACCTTCGATCGGGTTCCGTCGGGCGCGGCGCGCGATGACCGTGCGATCCCGGCCGACGACCCGGCCTGCCCCTGCCTCCAGGATGCGCCTGCTCCGGGGTCTGCCGGGGAGCCTGACCGGGTATAGCCGGTTCGAATCTCGGCCGGCCGCTGGTTCATGGTTCCAGTCATTGGGTGTGTGGTGACCCGACACGACCTCTCCCTCGTCGGTCTGGCGGTTGCGGTCTGCATCGTCTCATGCTGGACCACGCTCGGCGTGCTGCAGCGCGTCGGGTCCGGCAAGCAGGCGCGCGGCGGTTGGCTGATCGCGACCGGCGCGGTGTTCGGCGCCGGGATCTGGGCGACCCATTTCATTTCCGAACTTGCCTTCCGCTCGGATTTCGCGCTCGGCTACGCGCCCTCGCTCACGGCGCTGTCGCTGGCACTCGCGATCATCGGCAGCATGGGCGGATTTGCCATCGTCACGGGAAGAATATTCGGCCGCTGGTCGGCGGTCGTCGGCGGCGTGGCCATCGGCGCAACCATCGCCGCCATGCATTTCACCGGCATGGTGGCGCTGCGCTTTCCCGGCCGGCTGCAATGGTCCGCGCCCTATGTCGTGGCCTCGATCCTCATCGGGATCGCATTCGCCGTGCTGGCCATGCTGGTGCTGCGGCGCCGCGATGAGCTTGCCGCGCGTCTCCTCGCCACGACGCTGCTGACGCTTGGCATCGGCGGCCTGCATTTCACGGCAATGATCGGGATCGTGCTGGTGCCGATGGCGGTTCCAGTACCGGCCGACCTGCTCGCCGGCTCGCCGCTCGCGCTCGTCGTGGCGGCGGCGGTCGCATTGATCCTGATGATCGGGCTCGGCTGCGCCGTGCTGGACGAGCAGGCCGCCCGCCGGGCCGAGGCCGAACTGCGCCGCATCCGTCGCTTCGCCGATGCGACATTCGAAGGCATCCTGTTCCAGCAGGACGGGATCGTGACCGATGCCAACGCCCTGATGTGCCACCTGCTGGGCGCGCCGGCGGAACGGATCATCGGCGCGCCGCTCGCGCGGCTGCTGCCGGCGCTGGGCGGCCTGAGCGCGCCCTGGCCCAACGAGGCGCTGGAGACCGAACTGGTTGTCGGCACCACGGCAACCCTGCCGGTCGAGATCCTGATCCGGCCGCTTGACGAGACCGACCAGGCCCGGGCCGTGGTGGCGGTGCGCGATATCACCGAACGCCGGGCCGCCGCCCAGCGCATCCATTTCCTCGCCCATCACGATGCGCTGACCGGGCTGCCAAACCGCGTCCTGTTCAACGACCGCCTCGCGCAGGCGATGGCGCTGGCGGAGCGATCCGGACGAAACGTTGCGTTGCTGTTCCTGGATCTCGACGGGTTCAAGGCGGTCAATGACGCGCTGGGGCACGCGGCGGGCGATTTTCTGCTGCGGGGCGTGGCCGATCGCCTCGTGGCGGAGCTGCGGGAGATGGATACCGTGGCGCGGCTCGGCGGCGACGAATTCGCGATCATCCAGCCGCTGGGCGATCAACCGCAGGAAGCGGCCGTGGTCGCGCGCCGGATGGTCGATCTGCTCGGAATGCCGTTCGAGATCAACGGCGATCACGTCGTCATCGGCGTCAGTATCGGCATCGCGCTCTTCCCCACCGACGCGGGGTCGGCCGAGACGCTGATGCGGTCCGCGGACCTGGCCCTGTTTCGTGCCAAGCACGAGGGACGCGGCACGTTCTGTTTCTTCGAGCCGGCGATGGATCAGCGCCTCCAGCGGCGGCGCCTGCTGGAACAGGACCTGCGCCGCGCGATCGAGCAGGATGAGTTGGAGATCCATTACCAGCCCCTGTGCCGATGCGATTCGCTGGCCGTGATCGGCCACGAGGCGCTGCTCCGCTGGAACCATCCGACCCGCGGTCCGATCGCGCCGTCCGAATTCATTCCCCTGGCCGAGGAGAGCGGCCTCATCATCCGGCTCGGGCGCGCCGTGCTCGAGCGGGCGTGCCGGGAGGGCGCGCGCTGGCCGGGCGGGCTGACGCTCGCGGTCAATATCTCCCCGGTGCAATTCGGACAACGTGACCTGGTCGCCATGGTGGACGACATCCTGCGCCGGACCGGCCTGCCGCCGGAGCGGCTGGAAATCGAGGTCACCGAAGGCATCCTGATCAGCAATACCGGGCGCGCATTGCAGGTCCTGCGCGGCTTCAAGCAGCTTGGCGTGCGGATCACGCTCGACGATTTCGGCACCGGATATTCGAGCCTCGGCTATCTTCGCCGGTTTCCGTTCGACGCGATCAAGATCGACCGATCCTTCGTGCACGGTCTCGGCGTCGATCGCGAGGCCGGCATGATCGTGCAGTCGATCCTGGCCCTTTGCCGCAGCCTCGATCTGCGCGCGACGGCCGAGGGGGTGGAGACGGAAGCGCAACTCGCAAGCCTGTCAGCCCTCGGCTGCGATCTGGTGCAGGGCTTCCTGCTGGGTCGGCCGGTGGGCGCGACCCACATCGATCACGCGGAACCGGCGCTGCGGGCCTGATCGGGGCCGGCTCCATCCAGCAACGCGGCACCCAGAACGGCCCGCGCCGCCCGGCCGGCCGCAAGGCTCCGCGCGTTCACGATGGCGAGGCGGAACCCGCCGGGCGGCATCGCGTGCAGCGCCGGCGGGCGGTCCGGGTGGAAGGTGATCTGCACGCTGGAGACGTCCGCCATCGCGCGCACCCGCGCCACCAAGGCGTCGGGCGGGGCACGCAACGGAACGCCATGCGGGGCGAACAGGACCACGCTGAAACCATCGGTACGGTCGGCATCGGCGAACACCCATTCGCCGCGCGCATACAGCCGCACCAGCGCCGCCACCCAGCCCGCGCCATAGAGATCCGGCCATTGATCGGCAAAGCGCAGATGCGCCTCGATGATGCGGCCACCGATAGTCTCGAAATTCACCATCCCGGTATAGCCAGCCAGATGCCGGCGCGCCCAGGCGCCGCACCAGTCTTCAACTTCGGGCATCGGCTCGGCGTGGATGTGCCAGTGATCGAAGGTGCCGCCAGGCCCCGGCGCGCCGGTCGCATGGCGCCACCAGCGCGGCGCGCCGGCCACCAGCGCCGCATCCGAGCTGACATGCCGCCCTTCCAGCAGGCGGCACCAGAAATGTCCCGGGGTCAGGGCGGCGGCGTAGTCCGCGGCGGAGGCGATGACCCGGCTGCCGGTGCCCATGCCGCGCAGATTGATGATCGGCTTGGAGAACACAGGAAAAAACGGCGGCTGTACCCCGTGCGGCGCGGCTTCCAGACCCTGCGACAGCGCCACCGCCAGCTTGTCGTAGATCCAGCGATGCGCGGGATACCATTCCCAGCTATCGGCGTCCTCGGTGGAGATGCGGACATCGTCGGGG
>JAKAZN010000474.1 GCA_021815835.1 Pseudomonadota bacterium | reverse complement strand
GGTGCATCCGAACCGAATGTCCGTGGTCCACGGCGCGCGCCGCTTCACCTGGGCCGAGACCTATGCGCGCTGCCGCCGCCTCGCCTCGGCGCTGGCGCGCGCGGGCATCGGCCGCGGCGATACGGTGGCCGTCATGGCCCCCAACGTGCCGGCGATCTACGAGGCGCATTTCGGCGTGCCGATGCTGGGCGCGGTGCTGAACACGCTGAACACCAGGCTGGACGCCGAGACCCTGGGCTTCATGCTCCGCCACGGCGGGGCGCGCGCGCTGATCACCGACCGCGAGTTCTCCCCCGTCATCGCCCGCGCGCTCGCGCGGCTGGAGGAGAAGCCGCTGGTGATCGACATCGATGACCCCGAGGCCGCCGACGGGGAGTTGCTGGGGGCGATGACCTACGAGGCGTTCCTGGAAACCGGCGATCCCGCCTATGCCTGGGCCAACCCGCCCGACGAGTGGGATGCGATCTCGCTCAACTACACCTCCGGCACCACCGGCGATCCGAAAGGTGTCGTCTATCACTATCGCGGCGCCTATCTGAACGCGCTGGCCAATATCGTCGGCTGGGACATGCCGCGCCATGCGGTGTATCTGTGGACCCTGCCGATGTTTCATTGCAACGGATGGTGCTTTCCCTGGACCCTGGCCGAGCGCGCCGGTACCAATGTCTGCCTGCGGAAGGTGGAGGGGGCGGCGATCTGGCGGGCGATCCGCGCGCATGGCGTCACCCATATGTGCGGCGCGCCGATCGTCTATGCGACCGCGATCAATGCTCCGGCGGAGCTGCGCGGCGGGATCGGGCATCGGATCGCGGGGCAGGTGGCGGGTGCGGCGCCGCCGGCGGCGATCATCGCGGGCGCGGAGGAGGCGGGCATCGACCTCACCCATGTCTATGGGCTGACCGAAACCTACGGGCCGGCCGCGCTCTGCCCCAAACAGCCGGAATGGGCGGCGCTGCCGCTGGAGGCGCGCGCCGAACGCAACGGGCGGCAGGGGGTGCGGGTGGCGATGCAGGAGGCGATGACGGTGCTCGATCCGGCGACGATGGCGCCGGTGCCGGCCGACGGGGAGACGATGGGCGAGATCATGTTTCGGGGGAATATCACCATGAAGGGGTATCTCTCGAACCCGGCGGCGAGCGCGGCGGCCTTCGCGGGCGGGTGGTTTCATACGGGGGATCTGGCGGTCACGCAGTCCGACGGGTATGTGAAGATCCGGGATCGGTCCAAGGACGTGATTATTTCTGGGGGCGAGAATATCTCGTCGATCGAGGTGGAGGAGGTGCTCTATCGGCATCCGGCGGTGATGAGTGCCGCGGTGGTGGCCGAGCCGGATCCGAAATGGGGGGAGACGCCTTGCGCGTTCGTGGAGCTGAAGCCCGGGGCGGTGGTGTCGGAGGAGGAACTGCGCGGGTTCGCGCGCGGGCATCTGGCCGGGTTCAAGATGCCGAAGCGGTTCGTGTTCGGGGAGCTGCCGAAGACTTCGACCGGGAAGATCCAGAAATTCGTGCTGCGGGAGCGAGCGCGGTCGGCGGCGGCGATTGCGTGAGGGGGGGCTATGCCGGGCGGATTTGATGTTGACCCTGCACGTGCGGGATGCTTGGGTGGACGTGACCGAGCGCTGCGGGAGCGTGCGCTTTCCCTCAGCCGGCGTTTCCGCCGATACGGCCTGCCGCGGCTCTTGGCGGAGATTTCGCATTTGCTGCGGGAGATCGCGGGGTGACCGACCTGACGCAGGCGGAGGCGGATGCGCTGCTGGTGATGCATAAGCGACGGCTGGAAAGCCGCCCCTATCAGCTTCCCGATCTTGGCGGCCGTCTGTTCGTGCCTCTCGAATCCCTCGATGCGCGGGAGGCCTTCACCCTCGACATTTCGCGTGGACGGATCAACCTAGCAAAAGGCAGCTATCAGCACCGTGCCCGGCAGACCGTCATCCTCGCCCGACTGGACTTCGGCGGAGCGCCGCATCGCAATCCGGACGAGGCCGAAATCGGCGTCCCGCATCTCCATCTCTACCGAGAGGGCTTTGCGGATAAATGGGCCTTTCCGGTCCCGCCCGACCGGTTCCGAACCCTGGGCGATCGGTGGGATTTGCTAACCGACTTCATGCGGTTTTGCGCGGTCGTCGAACCTCCGGAATTCGATCGGAGTCTGTTCGCATGAGCGACATCGCCACGCTGGTCGATCGCTATCAGGCTTGGCTGAAGGATCGCACGGTTCTGAAGCAGGTGAACGGTTGGACCGAGATCACCGCCCCGTTCCTCGACCGGCACAACGACTATGTGCAGATCTACGCCAAGCGCGAGGAAGGCGGGCTGGTCCTGTCGGACGATGGGCATACGCTCGATGACCTGCGGGCCTCCGGCTGCGCGCTGGACAGTCCGCGCCGTCAGGCGATCCTGCAAACGACGTTGAACGGGTTCGGGGTAAAACTCGATCACAGCGCGCTGGTGGTGCGCGCAACGGCGGATAATTTCCCGCTTCGCAAACATAATCTGATCCAGGCGATGCTTGCGGTGAACGACATGTTCTGGCTTGCTAGCCCGATCACCAGGGGATTGTTCCTGGAGGACGTGGCGGCTTGGCTGGACCTGACCGATGTGCGCTACCTGCCGCGGGTGAAGGTGTCGGGCGCGTCGGGGTTCGACCATATTTTCGATTTCGCGATCCCGAAATCCCGTCGCAGTCCTGAACGGCTGCTGCGCGCGATCGGCAATCCAACGCGCGAGCGCGCCGAAAGCTTCGCGTTCGCCTGGGTCGATACGGCGGAGGCGCGAAAGCAGCGGGACGTGGAGCCGATTGCCTATGCCATTTTGAATGACGAGGAGCGCGCCGTACCGCCGACCGTGAACGAGGCTTTGGTGGCGTATGGGATTCGTCCCGTGCCGTGGAGTGCGCGTGATCGGGTGCGTGATGAGCTGGTGGCATGATGCCGGCCGGCCATTCGGTTGGCAGCTATCACCGCACGATCGCCC
>JAKAZN010000473.1 GCA_021815835.1 Pseudomonadota bacterium | reverse complement strand
GCCATGGCAGACCGAGATCTTCGCGCCCGGGATCTGCGCCGGCGCGATGCCGCGCATCTGCCGCACGCTCTCCTGCAACGCATACATCCCATACATTCCGGAGTGCATATAGGAGAGCCCGCCGCCGTTGGTGTTGAGCGGTAGCTTCCCGCCCGGCGCGGTGTTGCGGTCGGCGATGAACCGCCCAGCCTCCCCGCGCGGCACGAAGCCCAGATCCTCCAGACCATACAGCGGCAGATGCGCGAAGGCGTCGTAGATCATCAGGTGATCCACGTCCTTATGGGTGATCCCCGCCTCGCGGAAGGCGGTGGGGCCGGCCACGCGGAACGCGCGCGAGGAGGTGAAATCCTCCATCTGGCTCACCATCGGCGTCTCCACGCTCTCCCCGGTGCCCAGGATATAGACCGGCTTTTGGGGAAAATCCCGCGCCCGGTCGGCCGCGGTCAGGATCAGCGCGCCGCCGCCATCGGTCACCAGGCAGCATTGTAACAGCCGGAACGGATAGGCGATCATGCGCGAATTCAGCACGTCTTCCACGGTGATCGGGTCGCGGAACGTCGCGCGCGGATTCTTCGCCGCCCATTCGCGCTGCACCACCGCGACCATGGCGATCTGCTCATGCGTCACGCCATAGGTCTTCATGTAGCGCAGCACCGGAATCGGAAACAGCGAGGGCGGGCCCATCGGGCCGAACGGCTGCTCGAACTGCCCGGCGAGCGACGATGGGGGCACCGTCCGCGGCGGATTGCCGACCCGCGACTTGCCGCTTTCCCCATGCGTGACCAGCACCGTCTTGCACAGGCCCGACGCGATCGCCGCCGCCGCGTGGCGGACATGGATCATGAACGAACATCCGCCCACCGAGGTACCGTCCACCCAACTCGGCGTGATGCCCAGGTAATGCGCGATCTGCTGCGGGGTTTCCACCGCGGTGGCCACGCCGTCGATATCGGACGGCTTCAGTCCGGCATCCACCATCGCGTTCAACGCGGCATCGGCGTGCAGCTGGATCTGGCTCATGTCGGGAATGGTGCCGAGGCGGGTGGTTTCGGCCGCACCCACGATGGCGACGCTGTTCGGGGTCATCGCGCTCAGCCTTTCGCCGGACGGAACAGGGGCAGGGTGATCTCGTCGTCGAGCTTCTCGAAGGCGACTTCGAGCGGCATATCCAGTTGCAGCGCCTCGGGCGTCTGCGGGCAATCGACGATGTTGCTCATCATGCGCGGGCCCTCGTCCAGCTGCACCACGGCGATCGCATAGGGGGGCGTGAAGCCCGGCACTTTCCGGTGATGGATCACATAGCTGTAGAGGCTGCCGCGACCGGAGGCCGGGAACACGCTGACCGAGCGCGAGGCGCAGGCGGGGCAGAACGGACGCGGCGGGAAATACACCTTCGCGCAGGCGTCGCAGCGTTGCAGCCGGAGTTCGCCGGCCCTGGTGCCGTCCCAGAAATGCTGGGTCTCGGGCGTCGGTTGCGGGCGGGCGCGGGCGGGCTCGGGCATGGCGTTTCCTCCTGGCCCGGGCATTGGAACCCGGGCCGCGGAGCGGTGCAAGGGCCGGATCAGCAAGCGGCCAGCAGCGCGCGCACCGCCGCCGGGCGCGGGATCGGCGCCACCGCCCCGTAGCCGGTGCATTTCAGCGCCGCGGCGGCATTGGCGTAACGGGCGGCGTCCTCCGGCACGTCGCCGGCCAGGATGCGGGCCAGGAAGCTGCCGCAGAACGTATCCCCGGCACCGGTCGCATCCAACGCAACCACCGGATGGGCAGGGATATCCAGCCGGCCCCGCGCGGTCGCCAGTGCCACCCCGCCGGCCCCGCGCTTGAACGCCACGATCCCCGGGCCGAGGTCGCGATAATGCGCCAGGATGGCCGCCGGATCGGTCAGGCCCAGCATGACGGCGGCATCCTCCTCACCGGGGAAGACGATGTCCGCCATGGCGATCGCGGCTTCCATCACCGCCCGCGCCCGCGCCGGCGGCCACAGCCGCGGCCGGTAGTTGGTATCGAACGCCACCAGCGCCCCGGCGGCGCGGGCGGCGGCGATGGCGGCCAGACCCGCATCGGCGGCGGCGGCGGAAATGCCCAGGCTGATCCCGGACAGGAACAGCGCCCGGCAGGCGCCGATGGCGGCCAGGGGCAGATCGGCCGGGGCGTAGTTGGCGGCGGCGGAATTGGCGCGATAGTGCAGGAACCGGTGCCCCTCCGGCCCGTGGAACACGAAATAGACCGCGGTCGGGTGATGGGCGTCGATGCGGATGGTCGCGGCATCGACCCCCTCGCGCGCCCAAAGGGCCTGGAAGGATGCGCCGGCCGGATCGTCGCCGATGGCGGCGATCATGCCCACCGAAGCTCCGGCGCGGGCGGCGGCCACGGCGGCGTTCGAGGTATCGCCCCCGTGGCCTTCCAGATACAGCACCCGGCCTTCGGCGTCGGCGGGCAGCTGGTTGAACTCCAGCATCGGTTCGCCCATGCAGAGCAGTTCGGCGGCCATCCCGGCGCGGCTCCCCCGTGATCCGGGGCGCAGTCTAGCGCGCGCCGGCCGGCCCGCCTAACGTGGCCGGGTTGCAACCGGAGGAGGCTCGTTCATGCCAGGAATGCTGCAAGGCAAGGTCGCCGTGGTCACCGGATCGGGCGGCGGCATCGGCCGCGAGATCGCGCTGATGATGGCCGGCCAGGGGGCGAAGATCATCATCAACGACGTCGGTGCCTCGGTCTCCGGGGAGGGCGCCTCGGCCACTCCGGCCCAGCAGACCAAGCAGCTGATCGAACAGCGCGGCGGTGTCGCCGAGATCAGCACCGATTCGGTTTCCGAATGGGGCAGCGCGCAGAAGATCATCCAGTCCGCGCTCGACCATTTCGGGCGCATCGACATCGTGGTCAACAACGCCGGCATCCTGCGCGACGTGATCTTCCACAAGATGACGCCGGAAGACTGGCTGGCGGTGATCGGCGTGCATCTGAACGGCAGCTTCTTC
>JAKAZN010000472.1 GCA_021815835.1 Pseudomonadota bacterium | reverse complement strand
ACGGCGGTGACGGAATTCGAATAGCGCGCCGGGTCGGTGCAGAAAATCTCCGGGCCCTGATTGCCGCTCCACACCCGCACCGCCCGCCGCACGCCCTCGGCGAGGCGGGCATGGCGGGTGAATACCGCCTCCAGCCCTTCCTCCTCGATCAGCCGCACCGATTCCTGCAGGCCGTAGAACAGCGTCACCGGCACGGTGCCGACGAAGCTGCGATGCGGCCGGTTCAGCATCGCCGACCAGTCGAAATAGTGCCGCGCCAGCCGCGCCGTTCCGTGGGCCGCCATCGCCTTCGGCCCAGCCGCCGTGAAGCTGAAGCCGGTGGGCAGCATGAGGCCCTTCTGCGACCCGCCGACGATGGCATCGATGCCCCATTCATCCATGCGCACGTCGAAGCAGCCGAGCGAGGAGATGGTGTCGGCGAGGAGCAGGGCGGGATGACCGGCGCCATCGAGCGCGGCGCGAATCTCGGGCAGCGACAGGGCGAGGCCGGTGGCCGTCTCGTTGTGCACGACGCAGATGGCGCGGATGCGGTGCGCGCGATCCTCGGCCAAGGTGCGCGCAAGGGCGGGGATCTCCGCGCCGCGCCGCCAATCGGCCGGCAGCGTCCGCACTTCGAGCCCCAGCTTGCCCGCCATGAGTGCCCAGGTTTCGGAGAAATAGCCGCTCTCGATCATCAGAATCGCGTCGCCGGGCGAAAGCAGGTTCTGCAGCGTCGCTTCCCAGGCGCCGTGGCCGGAGGCGGTGTAGAGGAACACCTCATGGCTGGTACGCAAAATGCGCTTGAGCCCATCGACGCCGGCGCGAAACGTGGCGAGGAAGTCGGGCGCGTTGAAATCCACCGTGGCGTGAGCGACGGCGTGCAGCACGCTGTCAGGGATATTGGTCGGTCCTGGGCCGGCGAAGAGATGCCGCCCACGGATCGGCCGCATGTGCGTTTCTGCCACGTCCGTTTCCCCGTCCGCTCGCTGTCCCGCGCCTGAAATGCGCCCCACTCATCCCCCCTGGGATAGCATACTGGTCCGCCGCCACAATCCCGCGCCGCCAGGGAGCGCCCTGATGCCCAGCTCACTTGGTGGTGATGGTTGGCGCGGCGCGATCGGCACCCTATGTTGCACTGCATCATGGTCATGGTGCGGCATCCCCAGGCACAGCGCTTCTCGGCCGAACGCCTGTTCCGGCCCCGCTCGATCGCGGTGCTCGGGCCGGAAACGCCGGTCGGGGCACGGATCCTGGCAAATCTCGCGGCCGGCGACTTCGCCGGGCCGATCTGGCCGGTGGGTCCGGCGCCGAGTTATTGCGGGCGCCAAGCCTTCGCCGCCCTCGCCGCCCTGCCGGGACCGGCGGACCTCGCCATCGTCGCGCTCGCCCCGGCCGAGATCGCCCCCGCCCTGGCCGAGCTCGGTGGGCGCGGCACCTTCGCCGCCGTCGTCCCGGGAGTCGTGACGGGGCTGGCCGAAGCCGCCCGCGCCGCCGGGGTTCGGGTGCTCGGGCCGGGCTCCTTCGGCATCGCGGTGCCGGAGATCGGGCTCAACGCGACCCAGTCCCATCTCGCGCCGCGTCCAGGACGGGTGGCGCTCGCGGCGCAATCGGCGGCGCTGGCCCGCGCGGTGCTGGACTGGGCCGAGCCGAACGGCATCGGGTTCAGCCACATCGTCGGCATCGGCGGCAATGCCAATATCGGCTTCGGCCTGACCCTGGATTGGCTCGCGCGCGATCCGGGAACGTCGTTGATCCTTCTCGACATCCGGCGCATCCGGAACCGGCGCGCCTTCCTCTCGGCTGCGCGCGCCGCGGCGCGGCTCCGGCCGGTGGTGGCTCTGCGCGAAGGCGGGCGTCTGGCGGATCCCTCCGGCCTTGCCGAGGCCACGGTGGACGCCGCGCTGCGCCGGGCTGGCATCCTGCCGGTCTCCGGCTTCGAGGATCTGCTCGCGGCGGCCGAGACCCTGACCCGCGCCCGGCCGGTACGCGGCGAGCGGCTCGCCATCGTGACCAATGCGATCGGTCCGGGGCACATGGCCGCCGACGCGGCCCTCCGCAGCGGGCTGGCCCTCGCCGAGCCGGATGCGGCGGTGCGCGGCGCGCTCCATCTGGCGTTGCCGGCGGAATTCAGCGGCGGGCAGGCGGGCGGGCCAGTCTATGTCGGTCTCGAGGCGCCGACGCGTCTCGCCGAGGCGGCCGCCATACTCGCCGTCGCCCCCGGGGTCGACGGGGTGCTGGCCGTGCATGCACCGACCGGGCCGAGCGATGACGCCGGGATCGCGGCGCTGGCCGCGGCCGCACAGACCATCAAGGTGCCGCTGCTGGTCTGCGCCATGGGCGAAACCACCGGTGCAGCGCATCGCCAGCGCCTGGCCGAGGCCGGCGTCGCCGTGTTCGCGGCGCCCGAGCAGGCAGTGGCCGGGTTCGTCCATCTGGTCCAGCACCGCCGCAACCGCGCCGCCGCGCGCGAATTGCCCCCACGCTCGGTGCTGCAGATCACCCCGGACCACGCCCAGGTCGCCGCCCTGTTCGCCCAGGCCCGCGCGGCCGGGCGCCGGTCGCTGCTGCAGGACGAAGCGATGGCCGTGCTGGCGGCCTATGGCGTGCCGGTCGTGCCAACGCGGGCGGTGCTCGCCGCCGAGGATGCGCCAGTGGCGGCCTCGATGCTCGGCTATCCGGTGGTTCTCAAGCTTCGGCGCGCGGCGCGAAGCGGGCCGGGACAGGTTCGCCTCAACCTGCGTGACGCGCCGTCGGTGGCAGCGGCGGCGGCCGGGCTCGCCGGCGAAGGCACGAGCGGGCTGATCGTGCAGCGCCAGGTCGGACGGGCCTATCAGGTTCAGATCCGCGTCCAGGAGGACGCAATGTTCGGGCCAGCGATCGGCTTCGGGTTCGGCGGCAGCGCCGGCGAGGTCATGCCGGAGCTGGCGATCGACCTGCCGCCCCTCAACCTGTCTCTCGCTCATGCGCTGATGGGCCGCACCCGCGTCGCGCGCCTGCTC
>JAKAZN010000471.1 GCA_021815835.1 Pseudomonadota bacterium | reverse complement strand
CGCGCCCCGGGCGGCAGCCCGGTCATAGCGTCCCGGGGCGGCAGCCCGATATTCGTATTGATCGCGGCACGGCTCGGGCGCTAGATCACCGCTACCGTCCGGCCGCGCCGGGCCCAGCGCAAGCAAGATGGAAGCCCCGCCTCGCCCATGACCACCCAACGCAACCGCGAAGCGGCCCTCCGGCACCAGGACGCGGCGCGGGGCGCGCACCGGGGTGCTCCCTGGCGTCCGGCGCCGGCGCTGCTCGCCTCGGCCGCGCTCCATGTCGCGGCGGTGCCGACCCTGATCGCCGCACCCGGCGCCTGGGGCCCGGTGCTGGCCGCGCTCGCCGCCAACCACCTCGCGCTCGGGCTGCTCGGCCTGGCCCCGGGCGGCGGCTGGATCGGGCCGAGCCTGACGCGCCTGCCGCCGGCCGCGACCGGAATGGTGGCGCTGACCTTCGACGACGGACCCGACCCCGAGGTCACACCGCGCGTGTTGGAGATCCTGGACCGGTACGGCGCGCGCGCGAGCTTCTTCTGCATCGGCCACCGCGCCGCGCTGTACCCGGATCTCGTGCGCCGGATCGCCGCTTGCGGCCACAGCGTGGAAAACCACTCCCATTGGCACGGCGGGGCTTTCGCCGCGCGTCCGCCCTGGCGCATCCGCCGTGAACTGGTGCAGGCGCAGGCGGTCCTGACCGCGATCACCGGCCGCGCGCCGCATTTCATCCGTGCGCCGTTCGGGATCCGCGGCCCGATGCTCGATCCGGCGCTGGCCGGCACCGGCCTGCGCCATGCCGGCTGGACCCGGCGCGGACGCGACACCGTTTGCGGGGTGCCCGCGACCGTGCTGGCACGCCTGACCTCCGCGTTGCGCTCGGGCGATATCCTGATGCTGCACGACGGCGGCTCGGCCCGCACCGCGACGGGCGAGCCGGTGGTGCTGGCGGTGCTGCCCGCCCTGCTCGATACGATCCGCGCCGCCGGGCTGCGCGCCACCAGCCTGCCCGAGGCGATGGACGCGGCGATGGACGCGCCAAGCGCTCAGGCCGTGCGGTCCCCCGCCGCGCCGAGCGCCGCCTGGGCCGCCGCCAGCCGCGCCACCGGCACCCGGTAGGGGCTGCACGAGACGTAATCGAGCCCGAGCTTCTCGCAGAACGCGATCGAGGCGGGATCGCCGCCATGCTCGCCGCAGATGCCGAGCTTGAGGCCAGGCTTCGCCCCGCGGCCCTTTTCGGCGGCGATGCGGACCATCTCGCCCACCCCCTCGATATCGATCGAGACGAACGGGTCGCGCGGCAGGATGCCCTTCTCGACGTAGAAAGGCAGGAACTTGCCGGCGTCGTCGCGCGACAGGCCGAACACGGTCTGCGTCAGGTCGTTGGTGCCGAAACTGAAGAAATCGGCATGGCCGGCGATCGCGTCCGCGGTCAGCGCCGCGCGCGGCAGTTCGATCATGGTGCCGACGTGATAGGCGATCTCGCGCCCGGCTTCCTTGAACACCGCGGCCGCAACGCGGTCGATCTCGGCGCGCGTGATCTCGAGCTCGCGCACCATGCCCACCAGCGGGATCATGATCTCGGGCACCGGCGCGCGCCCGGTCTCGGCCGCGACCGCGAGCGCGCCCTCGAAGATCGCGCGGGCCTGCATCTCGTAGATCTCGGGATAGGTGATGCCGAGGCGGCAGCCGCGATGGCCGAGCATCGGGTTGGCTTCGGCGAGCTCCCCGGCGCGCCGGCGCATCGCCTCGACATCGGTGCCGAGCGCGGCGGCCACGGCGGCCAATTCCGTGTCCCCATGCGGCAGGAACTCGTGCAGCGGCGGGTCGAGCAGGCGGATGGTGACCGGCAGGCCGGCCATGATGGTGAACAGCTTGCGGAAATCGTCGCGTTGATGACCGAGCAGGCGGGCGAGCGCCGCGCGCCGTCCGGCCTCGTCATGCGCCATTATCATCTGGCGCACGGCGCCGATGCGCTCGGGGTCGAAGAACATGTGCTCGGTGCGGCAGAGGCCGATGCCCTCGGCACCGAATTTGCGCGCGGTTTCGGCATCGAGCGGAGTTTCCGCGTTGGCGCGCACGCCGAGCCGGCGGGCCTGGTCGGCCCAGCCCATCAGGGTGGCGAAATCGCCCGACATCGCCGGTTCGATCATCGCCACGGAACCGACGAACACCTCCCCGGTGGCGCCGTCGATCGTGATCGTCGCGCCCGCCTGCACGATCCGCGCGCCGACCCGCATGGTCTGGGCGTTGTAATCGACGGCGATGCCGCCGGCGCCGGCGACGCAGGGCCGGCCCATGCCGCGCGCGACCACGGCGGCGTGGCTGGTCATGCCGCCGCGGGTGGTGACGATCCCGCGCGCGGCGTGCATGCCGTGGATGTCCTCGGGCGAGGTTTCGATGCGCACCAGGATCACCGCCTCGCCCTTGGCCGCGCGCGATTCCGCCTCGTCGGCGTTGAACACGACGGCGCCGGACGCGGCACCCGGACTGGCGGGCAGGCCCTTCCCGAGCAGGGTGCGCGCCGCCTTCGGATCGAGCGTGGGGTGCAGCAACTGGTCGAGCGCGCCGGGATTGACCCTGCGGACCGCCTCGTTGCGGTCGATCAGGCCTTCATGGGCCATATCGACGGCGATCTTCAGGGACGCCGCCGCGGTGCGCTTGCCGTTGCGGGTTTGCAGCATGAACAGCTTGCCCTGCTGCACGGTGAACTCGATGTCCTGCATGTCGCGGTAATGCGCTTCCAGCTTCGCGCGCACCGCGAGCAGGTCCGCATAGGCCGCCGGCATCGCCGCTTCCATCGAGATCTCGCCGGGCCGCGCCGGCGCCGAGGACAGCGGCTGCGGCGTGCGGATGCCGGCGACCACGTCCTCGCCCTGCGCGTTCACCAGGTATTCGCCGTAGAACATGTTCGCCCCGGTGGAGGGATCGCGGGTGAAGCAGACGCCGGTGGCGCAATCCTCGCCCATGTTGCCGAACACCATGGCCTGCACGTTGACCG
>JAKAZN010000470.1 GCA_021815835.1 Pseudomonadota bacterium | reverse complement strand
GGCCGCCGGAGAGCTGGTGCGGAAACGCAGCCAGTCGCGCCGTCGCGTCCGCGAAACCCGCGCGGCCCAGCGCCGCCAGCACCTCCGCCCGCATCACCCCGCGCGCGACGGCGCGATGCAGGGTGATGGCCTCGGCAACCTGGCGCCCGATCCGGTGCAGCGGATTGAGGCTGGTCATCGGCTCCTGGAACACCATGCCCACGCGGCCACCGCGCACCTGGCGCAGCACCGTGGGAGGTGCCGCGAGCATATCCACGCCATCGAACACGACTCGCCCCGAGACGGCGCGTCCACCGGGCGGCAGCAGTTGCAGGATGGACCGCGCCGTCAACGACTTTCCCGACCCGGATTCGCCCACCAGGGCCAGCGTTTCGCCACGGTCGAGCGACAGCGACACGCCCCGCACGACGCCGCGCGCCCCGAACGATATTCCGAGGTCCTCGATCGCGAGCAGGGTCATTCCGTGATCCGCCGCGGATCGAACGCCGCCCGCACCGCCTCCCCGATGAACACCAGCAGGGTCAGCAATCCGCCCAGCACGAAGAACGCCGTAAACCCCAGCCACGGCGCCTGCAGATTGTTGCGCCCCTGCGACACCAGCTCGCCCAGGGACGGCGCGCCCGGCGGCAGCCCGAAGCCCAGGAAATCCAGGCTCGCCAACATCGTGACGGAGCCGGAAAGAATGAACGGCAAATAGGTCAGGGTCGCGATCATCGCATTGGGCAGGATATGGCGGACCATGATGACCGGATCGGAAACCCCGAGCGCGCGCGCCGCGCGCACATATTCCAGCCCCCGCCCGCGCAGGAACTCCGCGCGCACCACGCCGGTGAGCGTCATCCAGGAGAACAGCAGCAGGAAGATCAGCAGCACCCAGAAGCCCGGCGTGATGATGCTGCCCAGGATCAGCAGCAGATAGAGCTGCGGCATCCCGTTCCAGATTTCCGTGAAGCGTTGCCCGAACAGATCGACCAGCCCGCCGTAGAATCCTTGCAGCGCGCCGGCGGCGACGCCGACCAGGGTGGACGCCAGGGTCAGCGCGAAGCCGAACAGGACCGAGGTCCGGAATCCGTAGATCACGCGCGCCAGCACGTCCCGTGCCTCGTCGTCCGTGCCGAGCGGATGGCGCCAGGACGGCGGCGCCGGCGACGGCTGGCTGACATCGTTGCTGATGGTGTCGTAGCAATATGGAATGACCGGCCAGATCATCCAGCCATGGGCGCGGATGGCGCGCCGCACCTCGGGCAGGGTGTAATCGGCTTCGGTGGGCAGGAAGCGGCGACCGAAGCTGTTCTCCGCGTAGTCGTGCAGCACCGGGACGTACCATTGACCGTCGTAGCGCACCAGCAACGGCCGGTCATTGGCGATGAATTCCGAGAACAGGCTGAGCACGAACAGGACCAGGAAAATCCAGAACGACCACCAGCCCCGCCGGTGCCCCCGGAACGCGGCAAGCCGCCGTCGCGTCAGCGGCGAGAGGCTCATCGCCGCGCCGCGAAGTCGATCCTGGGATCGACGATCGTATAGAGCAGGTCGCCCAGGATCTGCATGACCAGCCCGATGAGGGTGAAGATATAGAGCGTGCCGAACATCACCGGATAATCCCGCTGGATCGCCGCCTGGAAGCCGAGCTCGCCCAGCCCGTTCAGCGAGAACACGATCTCCACCAGCAACTGGCTCGTGAACAGGATGTTGATGAACGCCTGCGGGAAGCCCGCGACCAGCAGCAGGCAGGCGTTGCGGAAGACGTGGCCATACAGCACGCGTTGTTCGGACGCGCCCTTGGCCCGCGCGGTGACGGTGTATTGCTTGCGGATTTCCTCCAGGAAGCTGTTCTTCGTCAGCAAGGTCAGGCTGGCGAAACCGCCGGCGGTGACCGCCGCGATCGGCAGCACCAGGTGCCAGGCGTAGTCGGCGAACCGCGCCGGCCACGGCCAGGCGCCGGCGCCCTGGCTCAGCAGCCCTCGCAAAGGAAACAAATGCCAGTAGCTGCCGCCCGCGAACAGCACGATCAGCAGGATGGCAAACAGGAAGCTCGGGATCGCGTAGCCGATCAGTACCGCCGTGGAGGTCATCGTATCGAACCGCGACCCGTCATGCACCGCCTTGCGGATGCCGAGCGGGATGGAGATCAGATAGACCAGCAACGTGGACCACAGACCAAGCGAGATGGACACCGGCAGCCGCTCGCCGATCAAGGCCAGCACGCTCTGGCCGCGGAAGAAGCTGCGGCCGAAATCGAACCGCAGATAGCCGCCCACCATGTCCAGGAACCGCGTGAGCGGGGGCTTGTCGAAGCCGAAGCTTTTCTTGATGTCGGCGAGCAGATGCGGATCGATCCCGCTCGCCCCGCGATAGGCGCCGGGGCGGGCAAGCCCGCCGCCCATCTCCGCCGCGGTCCCCGACATGACCGACATGGCGCCATGGCCGCGCAGCTCCGCCATCACCTGTTCCACCGGCCCGCCCGGGGCAAGCTGCACGACGGCGAAATTGATCGCGATGATCCCGAACAGGGTCGGGATCAGCAGCAGCACCCGGCGAAGGAGATAGGCACCCATGCGCTATCCCCCCGCGTGCCGCGCCGTATCGGTGCGCGACGCCAGCGCCGGATCCACCCACCACGTATCCAGATCGAACCCATCGCGGATCGGCACCGAGGGGTGCCCGAACCGGTTCCAATACGCGATATGGAACCGATCCGAGGTCCATTGCGGCACCAGATACCACCGCCACAGCAGCACCCGATCCAGCGCCCGCGCCGCGACCCGCAGCCGCGACCGATCCGGCGCGCTCAGCACGTCGTGGATCAGCGCCTGCACCGCCGGGTCGCACACCCCCGGCAGGTTCATGCTGCCGATCGCGTGGGCCGAGGCGCAGGACCAGTATTCCTCGATCTCGCTGCCGGGGATGTCGCCCTCGCCATAGACCAGCATGGTCATGTCGAAATCGAAGTGGTCGGTCAGGTGCTCGTACTGCGCCGGGTC
>JAKAZN010000469.1 GCA_021815835.1 Pseudomonadota bacterium | reverse complement strand
ACAGCGACAACAAGATGCTGCGCTGGCCCGACTGGTTCGCCGCCAACGGGCTGAGCACGCCGGCGCCGCACGGCCTGCGCTTCGACCGCAGCTTCCTCGCCATCAGCATGGCGGCCGACGGACTCGGTGTCGCCCTCGAATCGACGCGCCTGGCGGAACGCGAAATCACCGGCGGCCGGCTGGTCGCCCCACTCGCCGGAAACGGCGTCGACCTGCACTACACCGCGCATTTCCTGGTCTATCCGCAGCCCGGCCAGGCCAATCCGCTGATCGCGCGATTTTCCGCCTGGCTGCAGCAGGAACTCGCCGCATCACGTCATTCGAAGATGTAGCCGAGCCCCGGCCGCGTCCTGATGTGCCGGTCCGCGAACGCCCCGAGTTTCTGCCGGATGTTGCGGATATAGATGCGGATATAGGTGCGGTCGGAGTCATGCACCCCGCCCCAGCCGGCGCGCAGGATGTCGTCATGCGTCACCAGTTTGCCGCGATGCCGCGCCAGCGCTGCCAGAATCCGGAATTCGGTCTTGGTGAAATGGATCTCCGCGCCATCGAGGAGAACGCTGCGCGCCGCCTCGTCGATCCGCAGCCCGTCGCATTCGATCACCTCGGTCGGCACGCCCTGCCCGGTCGCGATCAGGCGGAAGGCGTTGCGGATGCGCGCGAGCAGTTCGCCAAGGCCGAAGGGTTTCTCGACATAGTCGTTCGCCCCCGCGTCGAACGCGGCGATCTTCTGCGCCTCCTGGTCCCGCGCCGAGAGCACGATCACCGGCACCTCCGAGAATTCCCGCAGCTTCACGATCACGTCCTGCCCATCGAGATCGGGCAGGCCGAGATCGAGCAGGATCACGTCCGGCACCATCGTCGCCGCCAGCCGCAACGCCTCCGTCCCCCGGTCCGCCCGCAGCACGACATATCCCGCCGCCTCCAGCGCCGGCTTGAGAAAGCGGTGGATCTGCGGCTCGTCATCCACCACCAGCACGCGGCCGGTCTCGATCCGCTTCGCCTCGGTCATGGCACCGGCAACGCCACGCGGATGATCGTCCCCGGCAGCCCGTCCGCCGGCAGGTCGCGCCGCGGGCTCTCGGCGGCGATCGTCCCGCCCATCGCCTCGACGAACGCCCGCGCGATCGCCAGCCCCAGCCCGGTGCCGGGTGCCACACGATCGCCCCGCACCACCCGGAAGAAACTGTCGAATACATGCGGCAGGTCCTCCGCCGGAATTCCCACCCCCTCATCGGCAACCGACAGCGTCACATTCCCCTCCTCCCGCCGCGCGAACACCGAGATCGCCCCGCCCTCGGGCCCGTATTTCACCGCATTCTCCAGCAGATTGACCAGCACCTGCTCCAGCAACGCCGGGTCGGCGCGCACCGTGGCCGCGTCTTCGGGAATATTGACCGCGGTGTGGAACGCCTCCTTCACCCGCGCCACCGCATGCTCCACCACCGGCGCGAGATCGACCGGCTCGTGCCGGGCGACGATCTCGCCGGTCTCGATCCGCGCCATCCCGGTGATGTTGGCGAGAAACCGCGTCATCCGCCCGACATCCTGGACGATGCTGGCCAGCAGGTCGCGCCTTGTCGCCTCCGGCAGCTCGTCATCCGATTCCGCCAGCGTCTCGGCCGCGCCACGGATCGCGGTCAGCGGCGTGCGCAGATCGTGCGAGAGCGAGGAGAGCAGCGCCGTGCGCAGGCGCTGCGTCGATTCATGCGCCCGCGCCTCCGCCGCGCTGGTGGCCAGGCGCAGCCGTTCGGCGGCCAGCGCCGCCTGGTCGGCCAGCGCGCCGAGCGTCTGGATCACCGGCTCGGCCGGCGGTGTTTCGGGTCGCACGCCGAGCACGCCGATCACCCCCGCCTCGGTCGCCAGCGGCTGGAACCGCCAGGCCGAACCCGGCAGCGTCGTCGTGCCCATGCCGGTGGCAACGCGGTTGCGCCAGGCGAATTCCGCCGCGGCCACCGCCGCCTCGTCGAACCCGCCGGCGCGCGGCAGCCCGTCGCCCCGCGGCAGGAGCAACACCGCCTCGCCGGCCAGCGCCCGCGCCTCCGCCTCCACCACCGCGGCCAGCCCCGCCTCGTCCGAAACCTGCGCCAACGCGCGGCCGAACAGGGTGATCCGCCGCAGCGCCTCGATCCGCGTGCGCGCCGCCTCCGCCTCCGCCCGCACCCGCCCGGCCAGCGAGCCGGTCAGCACGCCGACGACGAGAAAGGCGAACAGCGCGGTCACGTCCCGCGGGTTGGTGACCGAAAGCGTGTAGAGCGGCGGGAGAAAGAAGAAATTCCACAGCACGAAGCCGGTCAGCGCCGCGAAAATGCCGACGCTGCGGCCATACAGGCTCGCCATGCCGACGACGATCGCGGTGAACACATACCCCATCGCCTCCGCCGGCAGCACGCCGCGCAAGGCGAACCCGCCGATCGTCGTAAGGATCATGATGCCGAGGCTGAGGCCGAACGGCATCAGCTTCGGCGGCGGTGCCCGATGCGGCGGCGCCGGCCGGCTTGCCGCGGGATCGGGGACGACATGCAGCGCATAGGCCCGCGCCCCGCGCGCGAGCCGCGAGGCGAGGCCGCGCCGCCACCGCCACCGCCACCGTCCGCCGCCCCGCGCGATCACGATATGCGCGACGTTCTGCCGCGCCGCCGCATCGAGCAGGGCTGCGAACACATCCGCGTTCGTCGTCGTCTCGACGGTGCCACCAAGCTGGATCGCGAGATCGAGCGCCGGCTGCACGGCCATGCCGGTCGTCGCCCGCTCGGCATGGAAGGCGAAGAACGGCGCGCGCAGCGCCTCGGCCAGACGCGCTGCGTTCCGCACCACCTGCTCCGCGGTCTCGCCCGCCTCGACCACCGCCATCACCCGCTCCGCCGCCGGCCATGGCCCGGCGATCGCCTGCGCGCGCATATAGGCGGCGATGTCGCGATCGACATGCTGCGCCACCCGCCGCAGCGCCATCTCGCGCAGCGCGGCGAGATTCCCCGGCCGGA
>JAKAZN010000468.1:1186-2995 GCA_021815835.1 Pseudomonadota bacterium | reverse complement strand
CGGCGCGCCGCCGCGCCAGGGAATGGCGGTGCTGGTGGGGGAGGCGATCGTCGAGCGGCAGCGCAATTCGGCGCACGGGCTGGCGGGCGGGCAGTTGGTGGCGGTGGAAATCCTGGCGCGCCGCCCGGCATAGGGCCCCCGGGGCCGATCACGCGCCGCTCAGGGGCCGGTCACGCCGCGCCCTTCCCGCAGCGCCGCCACCGCCCGCGCGACGCCGCGCATCGGCGCGCGCCAATCGCCGAGCCGGGTCTGGCGAAAGATCCGCATTCCCGGATACCACGGACTGTCCGCGCGCCCCGGCAGCCAGCGCCAGCAATGATCGAGCCGATCCAGCATCAGCACCGTCACGCCGAGCGCGCCGGCCAGATGCACCATCGCCGTATCGACGCTGACCACCGCATCCAACTGCGAAACGATCGCCGCGGTGTCGGCGAAATCCGCCACCTCCGCCATCGGGTCCTCCAATGCGAGGCCCGGCGGCGGCGCGCCGGCCTGCGCCGCCTTCGGGCCCGCTTGCAGGCTGACGCAGCGCAGCCCCGGCACCGCGCCCAACGGGGCGAAATCGGCCAGACGCGCGCTGCGCCGCGCATCGAGCGTGGCGAAACCGTCCAGCCAGGGCCGCGCCTGGCCCGCCCACACCAGCCCCACCCGCAACCGCCCGTCGCGCGGACCCAGCCGCGCCGCCCACCGCGCGGCCAACGCCGGATCGGCGCGCAGATACGGGACCGAAGCCGGGACGGTGCCGGGCGTGGTGGCGAAGACGCGCGGCAGGCTGAAGAACGGGCAATGCCAGTCGTGCTCCGGCAACGGCGCGCCGGGCGCCAGCACCGGCGCCAGCGGCGCGAGCAGGCGGCGCAGCGGCGCCGGCACCGCCAAGGTCACCGCCGCGCCGCGCGCGATCAGCGGCGCGGCGTAGCGCGCGAACTGCAACGTATCGCCGAAGCCTTCCTCATGCGTGAGCAGGATCCGCCGTCCCGCGAGATCGCCCGCCACGGCCAGCGCGGGCATCAGCCGATCGAGCGGCAGGCTCGCATGGCCCGGCAGGCGCAGGCGCCATTCGTATTCGCCCCAGGCGGCCTCCCACCGCCCGGCATGCAGCAGGGCGACGGCGCGGTTGACCCGGATCTGCGCATCCTCCGGCGCGCGCGCCACGGCGGAATCGTGCGCGGCGATCGCCTCGTCATGCCGGCCGGCGATCTTCAGCATCATGCCGAGATTGGACCAGCCGGCGGCTTGGTCCGGATCGGCCGCGACGGCGGCGCGGAAGCGGGCGATGGCGCGGGAGATGCGGCCAAGCTCGGCCTCGGCGAGGCCCGCGAGATGGCAGGCGGCGGCGGAACGGTCCGCGGTGCCGAGCGCGGCCAGCGCCGCTTCGGGATCGCCTTCCGCCAGCACATGCCGCGCGAGGCCACGCCGCAGCGCCGCGTCCGCGGGCGCGAGAAGCCGGGCGGCGCGGTAGAGCGGGGCGATCTCCGCGCTCCGGCCGCGCGCGGCGAGCAGGGCGGCGAGATCGTGACAGGGATGGGCGTGATCGGGCCGCGCGCGCGCGACCTGGTCGAGCATGGTCACGGCCGCCGCGATCGCGCCCGACAGGCCGTGGGCGAGGCCGAGCAGCAGGCGCGCCTCCTGGTCATCCGGATCGGCCGCGAGCAGCGCGCGACAGGGCGCGTGGGCGGCTTCGGGATCGGGACCCTCGATGGCGCCGAGCGCGGCGTGCAGCAGAAGGGGGCGATCGGGGCGCATGGGACGCAGGATGGGGGGAGGGGGGTTAAGAGATCGTTCGTGGATACTGGCGTCCTTCGTTGATGG
>JAKAZN010000468.1:0-1176 GCA_021815835.1 Pseudomonadota bacterium | reverse complement strand
ATCAGCGCGGTGGCGGAACGCGCGGGGCAGTGCCCCGGCCGGGCTTTGGCACCGGGCTTTGGCGCCGGGCTTTGGCGGCGGCCCGGCCGTCGCGGGCGTCAAGGGATGCGGGGGCGTCATGCAGGGACGCCCTGGACGGCCCGGCCGCCACCAAGCAGACTCGCGCCCCCAGCCAAAGGGAGGAGCGCCGCCATGAGCCTTCGCATCGGGATCGCCGGCATCACCGGCCGGATGGGCCGGCTTTTGGCCGCCGCCGTGCCCGCCTCGGGCGCGGTGCTGGCGGGCGGGATCAGCCGGACGGACGCGGAGACGAAATTGCCCGGCGACGCGCCGCGCTGTGCGGATCTGGCCGCGCTGGCCGGCGCCTGCGACGTGGTGATCGATTTCACCCATGCCTCGCGCGCCGCCGCCCATGCCGGCGTGCTGGCGGGCGCGGGGGTGGGGTGGGTGCTGGGCACCTCCGGCCTGTCGGGGACGGACGAGGCGGCGGTGGATCGCGCCGCCCGGTCCATCCCGATCGTGTACGCCGCCAATTTCGCGCCCGGGGTGAACCTGGTGCTGGCGCTGGCGGAGCGGATGGGTGCCGCGCTGCCGGCGGAACAATACGATGTGGAAATCCTGGAGATGCACCATCGCCAGAAGGTCGATGCGCCGTCGGGCACCGCGATCGGCATCGGCCGCGCGGTCGCCGCCGGGCGGGGCGTGGCGCTGGAAGACGTGATGGAAAGCGGCCGGCACGGCCATACCGGGCCGCGCAAGACCGGCGCGATCGGCTTCGCCGCGCTGCGCGGCGGCCAGGTCGTGGGCGAGCACAGCCTGATCTTCGCCGCCGGGACCGAGCAGATCGTGCTGACCCATCGCGCCTTCGACCGGGCGAGCTTCGCGGACGGCGCGGTGCGCGCCGCGCACTGGCTGGCGGGGCGCCAGCCGGGGTTGTACGGGATGGCCGACGTGCTGGGGATGCGCTGACCGGCCCGCCCCGCCCAGACAAACTCCGGCCGGTTCGCCCCCTGCGTCGCCCCCCGGCTCGCCCCCTGCCTCGCCCCCTTGGGGGGGGTAATCGGGGGCCTGGCCCGGTTCCCGCGACTCCTACGCCAGTGTGCCGATCCTGACGTATGGTGCCGTCGGCAGCGGTCAGGATCGGCACACGACCCCCTTTGTTTTCGTTGGCCTGCC
>JAKAZN010000467.1 GCA_021815835.1 Pseudomonadota bacterium | reverse complement strand
GCCTGCGGCGTGCCGCGCGGGAGGGTGATCTCGCCGGCCTTCCATCCCGGATGACCGAAGCGGCGGAGGCGATGGAGCGCGCCGCCGTGCCGCTGCGCGCGACCGCCGATGGCTTCACCTACGACACGGCGGCGGCCTTCGCTGACGGCAGTTATCTGGAAGAACTGGTCGCGGCGGCGCGCCGGGCGGATCTCACCCTGGTGCGGCGGGACGGAAGGGTCACCGCGTACCCGGTAGTTCTGCGGCTCGACGCCAAGGCCGGAGCGGCACGAGTCGGCAAGAAGCTCGACCGCCGCATCCGCCCCTCGTTCCTGGTCGCGGAGCTCAAGAAGCTGCAATCGCGGCCCAACCGTTTCAACGCCCGCGCCTTTCTCGACCGGCTCCTCAAGCCCTACACTCTGCTCGCCCGCGCCGAAGCGCCGGAATGGCGCGCCAGCCGCCCCGGCGCCGGCCCGCTCGTCGCGCTTGCCGATCTTCACGAGATCCTGACCTTCTCGCCGGCCGCCGCTGCCGACTATCCGCTCGAGGAATTTGTCTCCGATCTGTTGCGCCTGGACCGTGAGCCGCGGGCTCGCTCGGGGAACGGGCATCGCTTCGAATTCGCCGGCTCCACCGGCAAGAAAGGTTCCAAGAGACTGACCATGTTCGACGAGCAGGGTGAGCAGCACGATTATTTCGCGATTCGGTTCGTGCTGGATTCCTGAGACATGCAGGACCTTGCCCCCGATCCGCTCGGCCTCGACGCCTGGCTCGGGGTCATCGCGGCCGAGTATGTCTCGGGTTTCGTGCCTGCCGGCGGTGGCACGCTCAAGATCGCGGTGGTGGGCGATGCGCTGATCGCGCCCACTGCCTTGCGCCTGGCCCGCCTCGCCCGCGACCACGGGCTGCACGCCGGCGCCATCGATGCCGCCCGGACGCGGCTCCACATGCCGCAGGACCTGTTCTTCGCCCTCACGCGCGCCCTGCCCTGGCCGGTGATGACGCAGGCGTTCCTGGAGCGGCTGTTCGGCGACAACGGCTACCGCTGGCCGCGCCCGGGCCAGCCTCTCTCCCGCGCCGCGCTCGCCGAGGCGCTGGGTATCGCGCCCCCGCTGCTCGGCAACGAGATCAACTCCTGGCTGACCCGCGCGATCTGGCACGAACGCGCTTATGCGCTCGATTTCCGCGGCGCGATGCTTGCACTTGTCACCGCCGCGCTGGATCCGGAGGCCAACGCCGCCGCCCCGGTGCATCGTTGGCTGCAGGGGGAGAAGGCGCCTTCGGCTCCGCTGCGCGCCGCCGGGATCGGCGGGCGCATCACGCGGGCCAATGCCAGGGCGATGCTGATTTCGCTCTGTCACTGGGTGCGGGCCTGCGGCGCCGCCGGGCTGCTCGTCACGCTGGACGCCCGCCGCTTGTACCAGGCCGGCGCGCCGCCGGTGGGTGAACTGCGCTATTCCCCCGCCGCGGTGATGGACACGTATGAAGTGCTGCGCGAGCTGATCGACGACGCTGAGCACCTGCCTGGCCTGTTCGTCGCGGTGTTGACCACGGATGCGATGATCGGCGGGGAGCCGCGGCGCGCGCTCGATCATTATGACGCCCTCAAGATGCGGGTCTGGCCGGATGTGCGACCGGGGCAGGGGCAAAATCCGGTCGCACCGATGGTCTGGCTCGGCGCATGAACCTCGAAGCGCGCATCGCGATCGAGGCGTTGCGGGCCGGAGTGCCCAACCGCACCGCAATCCGTCTCATGGGTAACGAGCACGGCCTGATCGAGGCCGGGTTCGACGTGGCGCTGGAGGCGGCCTGGGACCAGGACCGACTGCCCGGATTCGGTCTCTCCGGCGGGTTCGGGTCCGGCAAATCCCATCTGCTCGGCTACCTCTCCGAGGTCGCGCATGCCCACCGCGCCGTGGTCAGCCGGGTGGCGATCAGCAAGGAGACCTCGCTCGCCAGTCCCGCCGCGGTGTTCGCTGCCGCGGTGCGCAACGCGGTGCTGCCTGATTCCACCGACGAGGCAGTCGGCGCCTGCCTGGCATCCTTGCGGGCGCGTCCGGAACGATTGCAGGCGCTGGAGGACGAGGTCAGCGCGCCGGAAGCCGGTTTCGCGCCGATCTTCGCCGCCTCGTTGTTCCTGCTCCGCCGCGCCGCCACCACGCCCGAACTGATGCGGGGAATCGAGCGCATGTTGGGGGGCAGCCGGCTGCCCACCACGGCGGTGCGCCGGGCGCTGCGCGAGGCTGGCGCGCGTGCCAGCTTCCCGCTCGCGCGCATCGAGGCGCGGGACCTGTTTGCCCAGCGCATCGACTTCCTGCCGCGTCTGTTCCGCGCCGCCGGCTATGGCCCGTGGTGCCTGTTCCTGGACGAGGTTGAGCTGATCGGCCGCTACACCCCCCTGCAACGCGGTCTCGCCTATGCCGAGCTCGCCGGCTGGCTTGGCCTGCCCGAGGCGCGGCATGTCCAAGGGCTGGTCGTGGTGTTCGCCGTGACCGACGATTTCGTCGCGGCCGTCAGCGATCCGAAGCTCGACAGCGAGCGCCTGCCCGAACGCCTGCGCCTCAAGGGCCGCGAGCACGAAGCGCGGCTTGCGCTGGCCGGCATCGCCGCGATCGAACAGAGCGTGCGCGAGTACCGCCTGGCCCCGCCCACCGAGCGCGACCTGCGCGCTTGCCACGACAAGCTGCAACGCCTGTATGCCGAAGCGTACGACTGGGCCGCCCCACCGCTGCCGCCCCCGGTGCGGACCAGCTCGCGGACCATGCGCCATTACATCAAGGGCTGGGTCACGCAATGGGATCTCGCCCGCTTGCTCGGCCGCGGCGGGCCGTTGGTCACGGAAGTGCTCGCGACCACCTACACCGAGGACCCCAGCCTCGATGCCGCGCCGGCAACGGAGGACGAGACCGAGTGACCCGGCATGGATGTGCCGGCTGAGGCTTTCGGCCTGACTTGGCCCGCGCCGTTGCCGCCCTACCAGCAGCAGGGAATCGCTCGGCTGCTGGCCGAGCCGGGCGTACT
>JAKAZN010000466.1 GCA_021815835.1 Pseudomonadota bacterium | reverse complement strand
CCCGACCGAGCCCAAGCCCGAAGCCCCCCCGGAAACCCCATCCCGCCGCCCGCCCGGCGCCAACCGCGTCGCGCTGGTGCTGCAAGGCGGCGGCGCGCTCGGGGCCTATCAAGCCGGTGTCTATCAGGCGCTGCATGAGGCCGGGATCGAACCCGATGTCATCGCCGGCGTCTCGATCGGCGCGATCAACGGTGCGCTGATCGCCGGCAACCCGCCGGAGCGGCGGCTGGAGCGGCTGCACGATTTCTGGACCACCATCACCGCACGCCCCGCCGGCGCCTGGTCCTGGCCCTTCGCGGTGGACGGCGACGAGCCGCGGCGGGCGATGAACACCATCGCCGCGATGCAGGCCATGACCTATGGCCAGCCCGGCTTCTTCACGCCGAATTTCCCGAACGCCTGGATCAGCCCGCGCGGCTCGAAGACCGCCACCAGCCTCTATGACACCGCGCCCTTGCGCGAGACCCTGACCCGGCTGGTCGATTTCGATCTGCTCAACCGCGGCCCGGTCCGCTACGCCGCCGGCGCGGTCGCGGTCCGGTCCGGCAATTTCCGCTATTTCGATACCACCGAGGACAGGATCGGTCCCGAGCACGTCATGGCGAGCGGCGCGCTGCCGCCGGCGCTGCCGATGGTGCAGATCGGCGAGGATTGCTACTGGGATGGTGGCCTGATTTCCAACACGCCGCTGCAGCACGTGATGGAGAACGCCGGCCCCACCCGCATGATCCTGTTCCAGGTCGATCTGTTCAGCGCGCGCGGCCGGCTGCCGCGCGACATGATGGACGTGCTGGGCCGCGAGAAGGACATCCGCTACTCCTCGCGCACGCGCATGGTGACCGATACCTACAAGGAACGGTTCCGCGAACGGCGGATCCTGCGCGCGCTGCTGGCCAAGGTGCCGGAGGACCGGCTGAGCGCGGAGGAGAAGGCGCTGAAGACGGCCTGCGAGGCGTTGCCGGAACTCACCTTGTTGCACCTGATCTACGAGCAGGCCGCCTATGAGGGCCAGGCGAAGGACTACGAATTCTCGGCCGCTTCGATGCGCGAGCACTGGGAGGCGGGCCATCGCGACACCAAGGCCACGCTCGCGCGCAAGGCCTGGATCCGGGTCGGCGGCGGCCCGACGGGGTTGGTGGTCCACGACATGCACCGCCCGGAGGAGGGCTGACCTCCCCGCGCGCTACTTGCCGATGCAGAACGCGGCGAAGATGCGATCCAGCACGTCCTCCACCCCCACCGCGCCGGTGATCCGCCCGAGCGCGCGCAGCGCCTGACGCAGATCCTCGGCGCGCAGTTCCGCCAGCGGCGCCGTCCCCGCCCGCGCCAGCGCCGCCGCGGCCTCCAGCAGCGCCGCGCGATGGCGCGCGCGGGTGAGCGGCGGCGGGCCGGACTGCCCGGTCAGGCGCCGCGCCGCCGCGTCCAGCGCCGCGCGCAGCTCGGCCATCCCCGCCCCGGTGCGCAGGCTCAGCCCGATCGCCCCCGCCGGCACCGCGCCGCCGAGATCGGTCTTGTTGGCAACCCGGATCGCCGCCGCTCCCGCCTTGACCTCCAGCGCGCCGGCGCGATCTCCCGCAGTCGCCATCGCGATCACCAGGTCCGCCTCCCGCGCGCGTTCGCGCGCGCGCCGCACACCCTCCGCCTCGATCGGATCGGCGGTCTCGCGCAGCCCGGCGGTATCGACCAGGGTCACCGGCACGCCGCCCAGGACCACGCGTGCCTCCAGCGCGTCGCGCGTGGTGCCCGGGGTGGCGGCGACGATCGCCACGTCGCGCCCGGCCAGCGCGTTCATCAGGGAGGATTTGCCGACATTGGGCGGGCCGGCGATCGCGAAGACCAGCCCCTCGCGCAGCCTTTCCCCACGCCGCCCGTCGGCCAGATGCGCGGCGATCGCGCCGGCCAGCGCATCGCGTTCGGCGGCGGCCTCGGCGGCGATTTCGGCGGGCAGGTCCTCGTCGGGGAAATCGATCAGCGCCTCCTCGCGCGCCATCAGCACCAGCAGCCGTTCGGACCAGCCGCGATAGAGATCGCCGAGCGCGCCTTCCAGCTGGCGCAGGGCCTGGCGGCGCTGCGCCTCGGTTTCGGCCGCCACCAGATCGGCGACCGCCTCGGCCTCCACCAGGTCGAGCTTGCCGTTCAGGAACGCGCGGCGGGTGAACTCGCCGGCCTCCGCCGGCCGGGCGCCGGCGGCGAGCAGCGCCTCGGTGACCGCGGCCACCACCGCGCGCCCGCCATGCAGATGAAGCTCGGCCGAATCCTCGCCCGAATAGCTGGCCGGGCCGGGCAGCCACAGCACCAGGGCGTGGTCCAGCACCGTCCCCCGCGCGTCGCGCAACCGGCGCAGCACGGCCCGGCGCGGCGGCGGCAGCGTGCCGGCGAGCGCGCGCAGGATCGCCCCCGCCGCCGGCCCGCTCAGGCGCAGCACCGCGAGCGCCGCGGTCCCGGCCCCGCTCGCCTGGGCGAAGATCGTGTCCCGGTCCACCGGCGCCTATCCGAGATACGCCCCGCCATTCACATGCACGGTCTGCCCGGTGACGAAGCGGGCCAGCGGCGAGCAGAGATAGGCGACCATCCCCGCCACCTCCTCCGGCCGGCCGCGCCGGCCCAGCAGCGTGCCCGGCAGGCTCGCCCGGCCCGAATTGCCGCCCGCCGCGGCGCCGCGCAACGTCTCGATATCGCCGGGCACCACGGTGTTGACGGTGATGCCCTGTCCCGCCAGCTCCTTCGCCAGCGCGCGGGTGAGGCCGATGATCCCCGCCTTGGCGGTCACCGCGTGGACCCGCCCGGTGGTGCCGGCATGGGCCGAGATGCCGCCCAGATTGACGATGCTGCCCCCGCCCGCGGCCGCGATCGGGCCGGCGGCGGCCTGGGCGCAGAAGAACGCCCCATCCAGCGTGGTGCCCAGGATTTCCCGCCATTCCGCCGGGGTGATCTCGGCGAACGGCGTCTGCCGCCGGCGGGAGGCATTATTGACCAGCACGTCGAGGCGGCCCCAGCGCGCGACCGCCG
>JAKAZN010000465.1 GCA_021815835.1 Pseudomonadota bacterium | reverse complement strand
GGGGGGCGTGATATGGCCGAAGCGCGTGGTCATGGTGTTTCCTCCCGCGGTGGCCAGTCCCGCCTACACCTGCCGTTCGACCATCAACTGCTTGATCGAGGCGATCGCCTTCGCCGGGTTCAGCCCCTTCGGGCACGCCTCCGTGCAGTTCATGATCGTGTGGCAACGATACAGCTTGAACGGATCTTCCAGCGCATCCAGCCGCTCCCCGGTCGCCTCGTCGCGCGAATCGGCGATCCAGCGATAGGCCTGCAACAGAACCGCCGGGCCCAGATAGCGATCGCCGTTCCACCAATAGGACGGACAGGAGGTGGTGCAGCAGAAGCACAGGATGCACTCCCACAACCCATCCAGCTCCGCCCGCTCCTCCCGGCTTTGCGGCCGTTCGGCGTCCGGCGGCGGCGGGGTGTCGGATTTCAGCCAGGGCTCGATGCTGCGCAGTTGCGCGTAGGCTTGGGTGAGGTCGGGCACCAGATCCTTCACCACCGGCATGTGCGGCAGCGGAGTGATGCGCACCGCGCCCTTCACCTCCTCGATCGGCTTGAGGCAGGCGAGCGTGTTGCCGCCGTCGATATTCATCGCGCAGGAGCCGCAGATGCCTTCCCGGCAGGAGCGGCGGAAGGTCAGGGTCGGATCGACCTCGTTCTTGATCTTGATGAGCGCGTCGAGCACCATCGGCCCGCAGGCATCGAGATCGATGTCGTAGGTGTCGGTGCGCGGGTTCTGCCCGTCATCGGGGTTCCAGCGATAGACGCGGAACTGGCGCACGCGCTTCGCGCCCGCGGGCGCGGGATAGGCGCGGCCCTGGGAGATGCGGCTGTTGGCGGGGAGCTTGAAGGCGACCATGTGTCTCTGTCTTTCCCTAACCGCTCAATAGACCCGCTTCTTCGGCGGAAACACGGAAACCTCGTTCGTCAGCGTCTGCATCTTCACCGGCCGGTAATCCAGCTTCACCTTCCCCGCCGGATCGCACCAGGCGAGCGTGTGCTTCATCCAATGCGCGTCGTCGCGGTCCGGATAGTCGTCATGGGCGTGCGCGCCGCGGCTTTCGGTGCGCGCCTCGGCGCCGAGCATGGTCACCATCGCGTTGCCCATCAGGTTCTGCAGCTCCAGCGCCTCCATCAGGTCGCTGTTCCAGATCAGGCTGCTGTCGGCTACCGACATGTCGGCCATGCCATCCCACACCTGGCCCATCTTCGCCACGCCGTCCGCCAGGGTCTTGCTGTTGCGGAACACCGCGGCATGGGACTGCATCGTGCGCTGCATGGACAGCCGCAGATCGGCGACCTTGGTGCCGCCCTTGGCGTGGCGCGCGCGATCGAAGCGATCGAGCGATCCCTCCCCGGCGCGCGCCGGCAGGGGCGGTTGCGCGGCGCCGGATTTCACCGTCTCGGCGGCGCGATGCGCCGCGGCGCGACCGAACACCACGAGATCGAGCAGCGAGTTGCAGCCCAGCCGGTTCGCCCCGTGCACCGAGACGCAGGCGCATTCGCCCACCGCCATCAGCCCCGGGATCACCGCGTCCGGATTGCCCGGCGTGGGGCGCAGCACCTCGCCGTGATAATTCGTCGGAATGCCGCCCATGTTGTAGTGCACGGTCGGCAGCACCGGGATCGGCGCCTTCGTCACATCGACGCCCGCGAACACCTTCGCGGTTTCCGAAATCCCGGGCAGGCGCTCATGCAGCAGATCGGCACCCAGATGTTCCAGATGCAGCATGATGTAGTCCTTGTCCGGACCGCAGCCGCGCCCCTCGGCGATCTCGATCGTCATCGAGCGCGACACCACGTCGCGCGACGCGAGATCCTTCGCGGTCGGCGCGTAGCGCTCCATGAAGCGCTCGCCCTCGCTGTTCGTCAGATAGCCGCCCTCGCCGCGCGCGCCCTCGGTGATCAGGCAGCCGGCTGGGAAGATGCCCGTGGGGTGGAACTGCACGAACTCCATGTCCTGGCACGGCAGGCCGGCGCGCAGCACCATGCCGTTGCCGTCGCCGGTGCAGGTATGGGCGGACGTGCAGGACAGGAACGCGCGCCCGTAGCCGCCGGTCGCCATCACCACTTTCTGGGCGCGGAAGCGGTGGATCGAGCCGTCGTCCAGGCACCAGGCGGTGACGCCGCGGCAAACGCCCTCCTCGTCCAGGATCAGGTCGAGCGCGAAATACTCGATGAAGAACTCGACCTCGTGCTTCAGGCTCTGCTGATAGAGCGTGTGCAGGATGGCGTGCCCGGTGCGGTCGGCGGCGGCGCAGGCGCGGCGCGCGGGTTCGCGGCCGTAATCCTTCATGTGCCCGCCGAACGGGCGCTGGTAGATCTTGCCTTCTTCCGTGCGCGAGAACGGCACGCCGAAATGTTCCAGCTCATGGACCGCCGGCACCGCCTCGCGGCACATGTATTCGATCGCGTCCTGATCGCCGAGCCAGTCCGACCCCTTCACGGTGTCGTACATGTGCCAGCGCCAATCGTCGGCGTCGATATTGCCGAGCGAGGCGGCCACGCCCCCTTGCGCCGCCACGGTGTGGCTGCGGGTCGGAAATACCTTGGTGATGCACGCGGTCTTCAGCCCCGCCGCGCCCATCCCGAGCGTCGCGCGCAGCCCCGACCCGCCGGCGCCCACAACGACCACGTCGTAGCTGTGATCGACGATCCGGTACGCACCGGCCGATGGCATGGTGATCGCGTTCATCCCGAAATCCCTTCCGCGCGCCGCGCGCTAAAGCCCAAGCCGCAGCGCCGAGACGATGCAGAGCAGTGCCAGCACCACCGTCAGCGCGCGCATGCCCAGAAGCAGCGCCAGGCGCGCGCCTTCGCCGTGGACATAATCCTCGATCACCACCGAAAGCCCCAGTGCCGCATGCCAGAAGCTGGTGACGATCAGGCAGAGCACCAGCACGAGCGAGACCGGCGAATGCAGCCAGAGCGCCACGTCCAGCCGGCGCGCGCCCTCGAGCGAGATCATGCTGGCGATGAACCACAGCGACAACGGCACCAGCGCCAGCGCGGTCATCCGCTG
>JAKAZN010000464.1 GCA_021815835.1 Pseudomonadota bacterium | reverse complement strand
CTCCCCGGTGATCGCGGCCGCGCGCTCGGAAGCCAGGAACAGCACCACGTCGGCGATCTCCCGCACCTGCAGCACCCGCCGGATGGGCGTGGCCTTGGCATAGTTGGCCTCCACCTCCGCGGGTGTGAGGCCCTGCAGCCTGGCTTCCTTCGCGTACAACTCGTGGATATGGGGCGTCTCGACCACCCCCGGATGGATCACGTTGACGGTGATTCCGAAGGGCCCGAGCTGGTCGGACAGGGTCTTGGTCATGTGCACCACGGCCACGTTGCGCATGCCGGACAGCTGCTTGCTGCCACGACCGGTCAGGCCGCCGATGTTGACGATCCGCCCGAATCCGCCCTTGCGCATCTGGGCGGCCGCGGCCTTGGCGAAGCGCATGTAGCCGACGACCTTGATGTTGATGTCCTCCAGCAGCCCCTCGGGGTCGGCGTTCTCGATCTCGCTGCGCACCAGGCCGCCCGGATGCGCGGCTCCGTTGACCAGGATGTCGACGCGCCCGAAATGCTGCGCGACCCGGCTCACCGCCGCGTCCACCTGCTCGGTGCTGGTCACGTCGGTCGGAACCGCGAGCACTTCCACGCCCGTGCTCGCGGTGATCTCCGCCGCCGCGGCCTCCAGCGCCTTCGCGCTGCGCGCGACGATGGCGACCCGGACCCCCTCGGAGGCAAAGGCCTGCGCCACCTCGCGGCCGATGCCCAGGCTGCCGCCGGTCACGATCGCCACTCGTCCACCCAAATTCAGATCCATACCCGTTGTCCTCGTTCGATATCCTGGAGTGACCTTGGTTCAGAGGGCCATTTCGATCAGCGCGGGCCCCCTGGCCGCGAAGGCCCGGCGCAGCTGGTCGCGCAATTCCCCGGCGGTCGCGGCCCGCGAAGCGGGCACGCCGTAGGACTGCGCAAGCCCCACCCAGTCGATCTTCGGCCTGTCCAGCGCGGTCATCTCGGCCGCGCGCGCGCCGAGCGCCGCGCCGTTGCGGCGCAACTCGTTGCGCAGGATCGCGTACTGGTGGTTGGCCGCGATCAGCACGACGACGTCCAACTGCTCGTGCGCCATGGTCCAGAGCGCCTGGATGGTGTATTGGGTGCTGCCGTCCGAGAGCAGGCCGACCACGCGGCGACCGGGGCAGGCGATCGCAGCGCCCACCGCCACCGGAAGGCCCTGGCCGATCGCGCCGCCCGTATTGGTCAGCGTGGTGTGCGGCCTGGCCGCGGCGGATACGGCATAGAAGGGATAGCCGCAGGTTCCGCCTTCCACCGAGACGATCGCGTGCTCGGGAAGCTCGCGCGCCAGCACGGCGCCGATCCGGGCCGGCGTGAGCTCGCCCTCGGGCGCGGGAGGCAGTTCGCGCACATAGTCCTGCGCCTCGGGCGCGCCGAGTTGTTCGGCGATCTGCTCCAGACGCTGAGCGACGGGCCGGCCGGGCTCGCCGACCACCAGCAGACGCGCGGGATCGACCAACTCGCTCGGGTGGCCCACGTAGCCGAAGTACGTGATCGGCGGCAGCGCCCCGGCCAGCACCACCAGATCGGCTTCGTCCAGCACCGCGCGTGCGGGTTCCGGGAAATAGGGCAGTCGGTCGAAGGCCGGCAAGCCCTGGCCGCGTTCGGCCCGGGACGGGAAGGTCTCCGCGTAGGCGCTGGCGCCGAGCACTTCGCAGATCCTGGCGACGGCGCGCTGCGCGCGCGCCCCCAGGCCGCTGTCCTCGCCACCGCCGCCCAGCAGGAACACCACCCGCCGCACGCTTCGCAGGCGCTGCGCGATCCGCGCGGGGTCGAATGCGGCCTCGGCCGCGGGCGCCGCTGCGGGAGCCTGCGCGCGCTCACCGGCGTCCGCGACCGCGTCGGCCTGGAAATCGGCGGGAAAGATCAGCGTGGCGCCCTGGCCGCCGTCCGCCAGCGACTGGCGCACGGCCTCCCTCGCCGCCCCGGCGACCGCGCCGGTGCCGCCGATCCTGTGCACCCAGCCGGACACCGCGCCGGCGAGGGCCTCGATGTCCGAGCTCAGCGGCGCGTCGAAGGGAAGATGCCAGCTGGTGTGGTCGCCGATGATGTTGACGATGGGGGTGCGGGCACGGCGGGCGTTGTGCAGGTTGGCGATGCCGTTGGCGAAACCGGGCCCCAGGTGCAGCAGGGTCGCCGCGGGTCGCCCGGTCATGCGGCCGTAACCGTCCGCCGCCCCGGTGCACACGTTTTCCTGCAAGCCGATCACGCAACGGATGTCGCCCTTGGACTCCAGGCCTCGGACCAGGTCGAGCTCGGTCGTCCCCGGATTGGCAAAACACGTGTCGACGCCCTGTTCCGCAAGGGCTGTCCAGAGCACTTCGGCGCCTGTGGCTTGGGTCATGACTCAGTTCCCGAGCCGCGGGCTGGCGTGGCAGCCCGGCTGGCAAAAGTTGCGCTTCATTCGGTGAAACCTCCGCCCCCGCCTGTGAATGTCGAACCGGATCCGGGGCACTCGATCGATCCATCGCAGCGTCCCGGCCGGTCGGACGGGAGGCTCGCTGTTTTTGCCAGTTTATCGAATAGGCGAAAATTTGCAAATTAAGGGAAAACCTCCAGACCTCCCCTGCACCACGCGTGGAATGGCGCGTCGACCCCACGTCGAGCCCGCCCCGTGGCCCCCGGCCCTGGGCCGCGGCAGCCGCATCCCGGATGTCGATTGCCGCGCAACTCGCGCGTCGTGGATACTGGATCCCCGGAACCGCGAGACCGCCATGCCCAGACCCGCCAGGAACACCGTCAGCCTGTGGTTCGACATCGCCGCCGTGCAGGCCGCGCGGCGCGGCTGATCGTCATCATCAAAGCCCTCCAACCGCACTCCCCCTGCGGCACTGGTAACATGTAACCCAGCATGCAACCATGGAGCCGCGACATGCCCTCCGTCCCCGAATCGACCCGCAAGGTGGCGCGTCACCGGGAACGCATGCGCTCCGCGGGGCTGCGCCCGGTGCAGTTCTGGGTTCCGGACACCCGCTCGCCGGGGTTCGCCGCGCAGCTTCGTGAGCA
>JAKAZN010000463.1 GCA_021815835.1 Pseudomonadota bacterium | reverse complement strand
GCGCCGAGGCCGCGCCCTCCCGCTCCTGGCTGCTGCCGGTGCTGGGGCTGGCCGCGCTCGGCTTCCTCCTGGTGCCCTATGGCGGGCTGGTGCTCACCACGCCCTGGGCGCGGCTGGCGCCGGATGGCGGGGATTGGGCGGCGGTGCGGACCTCGGTGGTCGAGACCCTGGCGGCGCTCGCGATCGTGGTCGCCGGCGGCACGCCGCTCGCGTGGTGGCTGGCGCGGCGCGGGCGGCGCGGGCGGGTGGCGCTGGATGCGCTGCTGCTGCTGCCGCTGCTGACGCCGCCGCTGGCGATGGGGCTGCTGCTGGCAATGGCCTATGGGCCGTATACGATTCCGGGCCAGCCCGCGCGCGCGCTCGGGATCGAGCTTACGAACACACCGGCGGCCTTCCTGCTGGCGCAGGTGTACGCCTCCGCCCCCTATTACGTCCTGGCCGCGCGCGCCGCCTTCGAGGGCGTGGGGCGCGAATACGAGGAAATCGCCCGCACCCTGGGCCGCGCGCCGGCGCATGTGTTCTGGCATGTCAGCCTGCCGCTCGCGCGACGCGGCATCGCCACCGGGATCGCGCTCGCCTGGGTGCGCGCGCTCGGGGAGTTCGGGATCGCACTGATCGTGGCCTACTACCCGCAGGGGATTCCGGTGCGGCTCTGGGTCGATCTGCAGGATGGCGGGCTGGGCGCGGTCTATCCGGTGCTGTGGGTGTTCTTCGTGATCGGACTGCCGCTGCCGCTGGCGCTCGGGCTGTGGGGCCGGGCCAGCCATGACGGGAGCCTTGGCGGCCAGGAGGCGCGGCATGGTGCCTGACCTGCGCGTGGTTCCGGACGGCCCCGCCACACAAGCGCCGGCGCCGGTGCGGCTCGCGGTCGATCTGCGCCTGACCCGGCCGATGCCGCTGGTCGCGCGCTTCGCGGTGCGGGGTTTCACCGTGCTGCTGGGCGCGAGCGGGGCCGGCAAGACCACCTTGCTCAAGGCGCTGGCGGGGCTGCTTCCGGCGGCCGGGGAACCCTTCGCGGGCCTGCCCGCGCATCGCCGCCCGGTGGGCTATCTGCCGCAGGGCGCGGCGCTGTTTCCGCATCTGACCGTCTGGCGCAACGTCGCCTTCGCGCTGGACGGCACCGGGCGGGCGCGGCACGCGGCGGCGCTGGCCTGGCTCGATCGGCTGGGACTGGCGGGGCTGGCGGAGCGCTATCCGGCGCAGATCTCCGGCGGGCAGCGCCAGCGGGTGGCGCTGCTGCGCGCGCTGGCGCGCCATCCGGCGCTGCTGCTGCTGGACGAGCCCACCGCTTCCTTGGATGCCGCGACCGGGGAGGCGATCATGGCCGAGCTGATCGCGCGCACCCGCGAATTCGGGGTGCCGGCGCTGGTGGCCTCCCACGATGCGCTGCTGGCGGCGATGGCCGATCATGTCGCGGTGCTGCATGGCGGGGCGGTGGCGCAGGAGGGGGCGCCGGAGACGGTGTTCGCGCAGCCGGCGGACCCGGCTTCGGCGGGGCTGCTGGGCTGGCGGAACCTGTTTTCGGGCGAGGTGCGCGGCGACGGGACGATCCTCGGCTGGGATTCGGGTGGCGTGGCGTTGCGGCTGCGCGCGCGCGCGCCGGACGGCCGGGTGCGGTGGGGAGTGCCGGCGGGCGCGGTGCAACTGGCGATGGGCGGTGCGGGCGGGCGGGAGAACCGGGTGGGCGGGATCGTCTCCGGCCGTGCTGTCCTGAGCGACCAGGCGATCGCGCGGGTACGCTGCGGGTCGGCGGAGATCGTGCTGTCGCTACCGCTTTCCGCCGTGTCGGGGCTGCCGCCGGTGGGCGAGGCGGTGGCCCTGGCGATCCCGGCCGATGCGATCCGCCGTTGGCCCGGCGCGCGGACGGAAACGCAGGACGCCGCGGCGAGCGGCTGACCGCCGCGCCCGTGCCTTGCCGGGGCGAATCCGGCGCGGCTAACCTCGCGCCACGCACCAGGGACACCCCGCCATGCCAAGCCCGACGCCGTTCACGCTCCACATCCCCGACGCCGACATCGCCGATCTGCGCGCGCGCCTCGCGCGGACCCGCCTGCCCGACCAGGCGCCGGGCGCGCCCTGGGCGTTCGGGACCGATGTGGACTACCTGCGCGGCCTGATCGGATATTGGCGCGAGGGCTTCGACTGGCGCGCCCAGGAGACCCGGCTCAACGCCTTCCCCCAATTCACCGTTCCGCTCGCGGGGATCGACCTGCACTACCTGCACGTGCCCGGCCAGGGACCGGACCCGAAGCCGCTCCTGCTGCTGCATGGCTGGCCGGGATCGGTGTTCGAGTTCCTCGACATCATCCCCCGCCTGACCGATCCCGCCCGTTTCGGCGGCGATGCGCGCGATGCCTTCACCGTGGTCGCGCCGTCGCTGCCGGGCTACGGAATGTCGTTCCGGCCGGGCCAGCAACGTTTCGATACCGTCGAGATGGGCGATTGTTTCGCAGCCCTGATGACCGAGGTGCTGGGCTATCGGCGATTCGGGGTGCAGGGCGGGGATTGGGGCGCCTCAATCGCCTCCGGCATGGGGGCGTTTCACGCCGACAAGGTGCGCGGCATCCATCTCAATCTGCTGATCGTCCGCCCCGACCTGCCGCCGCCGGCGCACCCCACCGCGGAGGAGGCGCGCTATCAGGAGGAGGTCGGCGTCTGGCTGCGCGAGGAGACCGGCTATCAATGGATCCAGGGCACGCGCCCGCAGACCCTCGCGTTCGGCTTGACCGACTCGCCCGCAGGGCTCGCCGCCTGGATCGTGGAGAAGTTTCGCGCCTGGTCCGATTGCGGCGGCGATGTCGAGCGCGCGATCGACCGCGACCACATGCTCGCGAATATCGCGCTCTATTGGTTCACCGGCGCGATCGGGTCCTCGTTCTGGCCCTATTACGCGCGGCTGCACGGGCCCTGGCCGGTGCCCGACGGGCGGACCGTGGACGTGCCGATGGGCTACGCCGCGTTCCCGCGCGAGATCCGCCGTCCGCCGCGCTCGATCGCGGCGCGGATGTATACCGATATCCGGCGCTGG
>JAKAZN010000462.1 GCA_021815835.1 Pseudomonadota bacterium | reverse complement strand
TTCACCTTGTAGCCGGGGTGATCGAGCAGCGCCTGCACCGTTTCCGGATAGCCGTTATGGGCGTGCTTGGGTCCGAAGATGGTCGGCGTGCCGATCCGCGAGGCGTTCTTCAGCCGCAATTCCAGCGGGTCCATGCCGATCTTCTTCGCCAGCATGTCGATCACGCTTTCGACCGCGAAGGCCGAGATCGGCGAGCCGGGCGCGCGATACGCCGCCGCCTTGGGACGGTTGCATACGACATCGTATCCGACCGCGCGGGCGTTGGCGATGTCGTACGGCGCGAACGCGCACAGGCACGCATTCATCACCGGCGAACCCGGGAACGCGCCCGCCTGGAACTTGAAGATCCCGTCCGCGGCGACCAGCTTGCCGGCCTTGGTCACGCCCATCTTCACCCACATCGACGAACCGGAGGTGGGGCCGGAGGCGCGGAACACCTCCTCCCGGCTCATTGCCAGGCGCACCGGGAAGCCCGATTTCTTCGACAGCATCGCCGCGACGGGTTCCACATACACGACGGTCTTGCCGCCGAAGCCGCCGCCGATCTCGGCGGGATAGACGCGCAGATCGCCGACCGGCATCCCGAGGATCTTCGCCGTCAGCGCGCGGACCGCGAAATGTCCCTGGCTGGAGGCCCAGATCTCGCCCTGGCCGTCGGCCTCGAACTTCGCCACGCAGGCGTGCGGCTCGATATAGGCCTGGTGCACGGTCGCGGTCTTGAACTCATGCTCGATCACCACGTCCGCGGCGGCGAATCCCGCGTCCAGGTCGCCGATCTTGAAGTCCAGGCGCTTCGAGATGTTGGACGGCTTGGTGGGCGCCGGCTCGATCCCGCGGGTCTTCATGTCGGCAAACAGCAGCGGCGCGTCCTCGGCCATCGCCGCATCGACGTCGATCACGTGCGGCAGCACTTCGTAGGTCACGTCGATCAGCGACAGCGCCTCGGCGGCAACCGAGTCGCTGATCGCGGCCACCGCGGCCACCGCGTGGCCTTCGTACAGCGCCTTCTCCCGCGCCATGATGTTGCGCGTGACGTGCCAGAAATTCACCGCGACCCGCTCGGGGCCGATATATTCGAAATTCTGCTCGGGGAAATCGGCGGACGTAACGACCGCGCGCACCCCGCGCAGCGCCGCGGCGCGGGAGGTATCGATCGAGACGATCCGCGCATGGGCGTGCGGCGAGCGCAGCACGCGCCCCACCAGGGCGCCCGGCCAGCGCGCATCGGCGCCATACTGGGCACGGCCCGTCACCTTGGGCACGCCATCCGGCCGCACCGGCCGCGTGCCGACCCATTTGAAGCCCTTGCGGGCCTCCGCAACCTCAACCGTATCGTTCATCCCAACTCTCCCTGAGCGCCATCGACGGCATCTGCCCCAGCGTCGGGCGCGGCGACGGGAAAAGCAAGCCCCAAGGGCAGCCGCCCGGGGTAGCCCGTGGGGCGCGGTGGCGCGGGAATCGGGTGGCTTCGGGGCCTATGCGGCGCGGCGGTTCCGCTCCGCGCGGCGGCGCTCGATGGCGGCGAGGCCGGCCCACATCGCGTCCGGCAGCAGCGGCAGGCCCTCCTCCAGGCGCGCCATCGCCTGCGCGGCCTCGGTGCGCGCGCCCTGGTCGGTGGCCGCGCCCAGTTCCTCGATCGTTTCGCTGAATCCCACGGCGCCGAACAGATCGGCCAGGCCCTTCAGGTCGTCGCATAGCCGCATCATCGCGCCCGCTTCCCAGCCGGGGATCAGTTCGGCGAGGCGCATCGACTTGCTGGCCGCCTCGTCGAGGAATTCCTGCAGGCAGGCGCGCGTGCGCTCCAGCCCGATCTCGCTCACCATCGCTTCCAGGAACGGTTCGGAGACCTGCGCGACCAGGGAAGTCGGCAGCCCCGGATCGGCGCCATTGGCGGCGCTCGTGCCGCGCGGGGCGGCGGCGATCCAGCCGCGCAGCCGCTGCGCCAGTTGATCGAGATCGGCCGGCTTGCCGACCATCGCGGTCAGCCCGGCGGCGCGGCATTCGGCCTCCACCGCCTCCCCGGACCGCGCCGTCAGGGCGACGATCGGGATGGTGGCGGAGCGGCCGGGCAGCGCGCGGATGCGCCGCGCGGTCTCCAGCCCGTCGATCCCCGGCAGGACCAGGTCGATCAGGACGGCGTCCAGCCCGTCATGTTCGGCCATGCGCAACGCTTCCTCCCCGGTCGCGGCGGGGAAGGCGGTGAAGCCGTTGCGGGCCAGCGCGGCGCCCAGCAGCGCGCGGTTGGTCTCGTCGTCCTCGACGATCAGCACCCGACCGCCGCTCACGGTGGCGCTGCCCGGAATCGTCGGCATCAGCGCCGACATCGCCGGTTGTTCCGCCAGCAGGCGGGCGACCGCGTTGGCGATCTCGCTCGCGCTCGCGGCGCGTCGCAGCACATGGTCGAGTGCGGCCGGCTGGTCGGCCAGCGGGTCCTCGGCCAATCCCAGCAGCACGACCGAGCGGCCGAAGCCGGTGCCGCGCAGGCGCAGGCAGAACGCCTCGGGCGCCATCGCGGTCTGCGCGAGATCGAGGATCACCACGTCCAGCACGCCCGCGCGCGCCACGGTCCGTTCGCCGAGGGCCAGGCCCAGATACCCGTCCGGCGCCGCCTCGACCGCGAAGCCCAGCGCTTCCAGCTGCACGGCCACCGCGGCGCGCGGGCTTTCGCCGAGGCCCACGATCAGCGCCGTGCGCCCGGCGAAGGCCTGGCGGCGGGCATCCGGCGGCACCGGCTCGGCCGGGCAGATCAGGGTGAAGGTAGCGCCTTTACCGAGCGCGCTTTCCACGGTGAGGTTGGCCCCCATGGCCGCCGCGTTCTCCCGGCAGAGCGCGAGGCCGAGGCCGAGATGGGCCCCGGGACCGGCGCCGATGGGACCGGCGCCGGGGGAATCGCCCTCGGGGGGATCAGCCTGCTCGAATCGGCCGAAGATGCGGGCCTGGTCCTGGAGTGCGATGCCGGGGCCGGTGTCGCTCACGCTGATCCGCACCCCCTGCCCACCCTCGAACGGCTCCGGCGCGGCACGCAGCTCGACG
>JAKAZN010000461.1 GCA_021815835.1 Pseudomonadota bacterium | reverse complement strand
CGCCGATCAGCGCGATGCGGCTTGGGGCGAGGAGGGCGGTGGCGAGGGCGGCGGTCATGGGGTCCGATCGGCGGGGAACGGGGGGCAGGGGGGGCGGAGCAGGGGCGCCCGCGTGATGCCGGGCGCCGCCGCCCGAGTTTGTCGCGCGCGCCCGCCCGGACGGCAACCGGGCGGCGCCGCTCGTCCGCTCCGCTCGCGCCCGCTACCCCGCGCGCAACTCCGCGAGCAAGGTCCCGAGCTCCCCGCGCAGCCGCGCGCTCTCGCCCCCCAACTGGCGCTCGGTTCCGCCGAGCGCCGCCATCGCCTCGCGGGAGGCGCCGATCCCCGCGCTCGCCCGCCGGGTCGCCGCCTCGGCGCGCGCCGCGCTGCCGGCCATGCGCCGCGCCGCCTCGGCGATCCGTCCCGCCGCGTCGCGCTGGCCCTCCAGGGTGGCCGCGATCGCGCCGGCCGCCTGTTCCACCTCGGCGACCACGCCGCCGATGCCGCCGATCGCGCTCACCGCCGCCTCGGTGCGGGCGCGGATCGCGGCGATCTGCTGGACGATCTCCTCGGTCGCGTGGCCGGTCTGCCCGGCCAGGGTCTTCACCTCCGAGGCCACCACGGCGAAGCCGCGCCCCGCCTCGCCCGCGCGCGCCGCCTCGATCGTTGCGTTCAGCGCGAGCAGGTTGGTCTGCCCGGCGATGCCCGAGATCAGCCGTACGACCTCTCCGATTCGCCGCGCGGAGGCGGCGAGTTCCTGCACCGTCGCATCGGTCGCCCGCACGCTGCGCACCGCCTCCGCCGTGGCGGCGCTGGCGCGGCCCACCTCGGCGCCGATCGTTTCGGCAACCGCAAGCAATCCCTCGGCCGCCTCGGCGACGGTGTCGACATCGGCGCCCGCCTCGGCCGCCGCCGTGGCGGCGTCCCGCGCTTCCCCATCCGCCGCGCCCGAGGCGGCGTCGAGCCGCGCGGTCGCGGCCATCAGCGCCGCGCCCGCCTGGCCGAGACCGTCGGCGACCTGGCCGAGCCCGGCCTCGATCCGCCCGGCCAACGCGCCGCGCGCATCGCGCCGCTGGGCCGAGGCGGCCGCATCGGCTGCCGCGCGCGCCGCCGCCGTCTGCTCGGCCACCGCGCGCGCCGCCGTGGCCTGGCCGGTCGCCTCCTGGGCCGCCGATTGGCTGGCCTCCAGTTCGATCACGATCCAGATCAGCGCCGCTGCCTCGATCGCCGCCACCACGGCGTGCAGCAGCACGCGGGGGAAATCCGCCTGGTGCGGAAACAGCGCGGCCGGAAGCATCAGATCGAGGCCGATATGATGCACCGCGATCGCCACCAGCGCGGCCAGGATCGCCCGCCAGTCACGGAATCCCGCCAGCACCGCGAGGGCGGCGAAATAGAGCATGTGCATATCGATCCGCAGCCGCGGCGGGGCGAGCCATACCAGGACCGAGATCGTCACCACCAGCGCGACCGCAAGCGCGAGCCGCGCCGCCGCGCCCTCCGGCTCGCGCAGCACCGGGATCGCGGCGAGCGCCGCCGCGCCGGCGGCGATCGCGGCGCCGGTGAGCGCGTCCCCGCCGGAAAGCCAGCCGACGATCGCGGCGATCGGGACGAAGGCCACCAGCGTGGCCAGCAGCACCTGCGCGAGATGGCGGCGCATCGCCTCGGCGCGCATCAGCCGCCCCCCGCGTGGGCCGGCCCGAGACAGCCGCCGGCCCGGGCGCGCGTCAGCAGCAGCGCGCCGGGCGGGCGTGGCGCGAGGGTGCCCGGCGCCAGGGCATGCAGGAGAAGCTGCGGCCCGAGCGGACCGCTTCGCAACGCGAGCACGCGCCAGCCGGGCACGGAAGCGGCCAGCGCCAGCGCGCGCGCCGGGCCGACCCAGGGCGGGAAGCTTGCCATCGCCGGCCCGCCGGGGCGCGGCGCGATCGAGACCGCGGCCAGGGCAACGAAGGCGGTGATCCCGATGGCGCCGGCCGGGATCAGGTCACGGGGACGAAGCGGAGCAAGGGGCATCGCGGGGGCCTGGAAGCGGAATGCTCCCAGGCTGGCCCGCAACGGTGAAGAAGGTACTAAATCACAGCGGATCCCAGGAAAACACCTCGCCCGACCGGTCGAGCGGCATGAACGCCGCCTTCAGCGCCGGCAGCGCGTGCTCGGCGATGGTCTCCGGCGTCCAGCCCTCGGCGCGGTGGATGATCCGCGCGGGGCGCGGGGAGGTGAACAGGATCAGCTCGTTCATCCGCGTGCCGAACACCTGGCCGGAGACGTCCTTCGCCAGGTCGGAGGCGAGGAAGACGGCCATCGGCGCGTTCTTCTCCGGCCCCATGGCCTGGATCTTCGCCACCCGCGCCTGCTGTTCGGGCGTATTGGCCGGGATCGAGCTGGTCATGCGGCTCCAGGCGAAGGGCGCGATGCAGTTGGAGCGCACATTGTAGCGTTTCATATCCAGTGCGATCGATTTCGACAGCGCGGTGATGCCGAGCTTGGCGGCGGCATAATTCGCCTGGCCGAAATTGCCGATCAGGCCGGAGGTGCTGGAAATATGCACGAACGCGCCGCTCTCCTGCTTGCGGTAGTGCTCGGCGGCGGCGCGGCTCATGAAGAAGCTGCCGTTGAGATGCACGCCGATCACCGACAACCAGTCCTCGGGCGTCATCTTGTGGAAGATCACGTCGCGCAGGATGCCGGCGTTGTTCACGACGATATCGACGCGGCCGTAATGGTCCATCGCCGCCTGGACGATCTTCTGGGCGGAATTCCAGTCGGCGACGGAATCGGTGCTGATCTCGGCCTGGCCGCCGCGCTGCTCGATGAGCTGCTTGGTCTGCTGCGCCGGGGTGGCGGACAGGCCCTCACCAGAGAGCGAGGCGCCGACATCGTTGATGATCACGCGGGCGCCATGGGCGGCCATCATGATGGCGATCTCGCGGCCGATTCCGCCGCCCGATCCGGTGACGATGGCGACTTTGCCGTGCAGCATGGCGGGCATGGATGGGTTCCTCCGGTTGTGATCTGGGAAGGGTAGCGCGGGTGGGGGTGGGGGGGCCAGGGTGGG
>JAKAZN010000460.1 GCA_021815835.1 Pseudomonadota bacterium | reverse complement strand
GCGCGGTCAGCCCCGCGAAGGTGCCGATCAGGCTGACCGGCACGGCGATGATCGGGATGATGGTGGCGCGCACGTTGCCGAGGAACAGGAACACCACCAGCACCACCAGCGCGAAGGCTTCCAGCAAGGTGGTCAGAACCTCGCGGATGGTGTCGGAGACGAAGGTGGTGGTGTCGTACAGCACCGTCGCCTTCATGCCCGCCGGGAACTGCGCCCCGAGCCGGGCCAGGGTCGCGCGCACCGCCGCGGCGGTGGAAACCGCGTTGGCGCCGGGCGACAGATAGATGCCGATCGGCACCGCCGGCTCTCCGTTCAGCCGCGCCTCGCTGTCCATGTTCTGCGCGCCGAGCTCGACCGAGGCGACGTCACGCAGCCGCAGCACCGAGCCGTCCGGATTGGCGCGGATGATGATGTTGCCGAACTGTTGGGCGGTGACGAGCCTTCCCTGCGTCTGCAGATTGAACTGGAATTGCTGGTTGTTCCCGATCGGCCGCGCGCCGATGCGCCCGATCGGCGCCACCACGTTCTGCGCCTGGATCGCCTTGACGATATCGCCGGGCGTGAGGCCGAGGCTGACCAGCCGATCGGTGTGGAACCACACCCGCATCGAATAGTTCAGGCGCGAGAACAGATTGGCCTGGCCCACGCCGGGCGTGCGCGATACCGCGTCCAGCACGTGGATCAGCACGTAGTTGGCGACGAACAGCGGTGTTTCCTGCGGCGTGCTGCCCGAGAACGCCACGAACATCAGGATGGCGGAGGATTTCTTCGCCACCGTCAGGCCCTCCGCCTGCACCTCCGGCGGGAGCTGCGACAGCGCCGCCTGCACCCGGTTGTTGACGTTGACGGTGTCGATATCGGGATTGGTGCCGAGCGCGAAGCTGACCGCCAGCGAATAGCTGCCATCGTTGCCGCTGGTCGATTGCATGTAGATCATGTGATCGACGCCGTTCACCTGCGCCTCGATCGGCTCGGCGACGGCGGCTTCCACGGTCTCGGCCGAGGCGCCGGGATAGGTGGTGGAGACGATGACCTGCGGCGGCACGATATCCGGAAGCTGCGCCACCGGGATGCGCGTCATCGCGATCGCGCCGGCGATGGTGATGACGATGGCGATGACGATGGCGAGCCGCGGGCGGCGGATGAAGACCGAGGAGATCATCGCGCGGTGGCCGCCCCGGACAGGGCGGTGGGCGTCGCGTGCATCGGCGCGCTGGCCGGGCCGGGGGCCACCACCTCACCGGGGCGCACCTTCTGCAAGCCATCGACAATCACCTGTTCCCCGTTGGCGAGGCCGGCGGTGACGGTGGCGATCGTGGCCGTCGATTGGCCAAGGGTGACGCGGGTCAACACCACCTTGTGTTGGGCATCCACCGTATAGACGTAATCGCCCTGCTGATCGGTCATCACCGCGGCGCGCGGGATGGCCAGCAGCGAGATCGGTTGCGCGCCCTCCAGCAGCACGGTGACGAACTCACCATCGATCAGCGCGCGTTGGGTGGCCCCGCCGACCTTGAGGTCGCTGATCCGTGGGTTCGGGATCGTGCCGCGCAGGATGACAGTATCGGTGCTGGCGGAGACGGTGTTATCGACAAAATCGAGCTTGCCGGTCCGCGGGTAGATCTGTCCCCCCGGCAGCTTGATCCGGATCACCACCGCGCCGAACCCGCCGGCCCCCGCATAGCGCTGGCGCAGCGCCAGCAGGTCCGTCAGGGAGACCGGGAAGACCACATCCATCGGGTCCTGGCTCACGATCGTGGCGAGCGTTCCGGAACCGGGGGAGACGACGTTGCCGACCGAAATCGCGCTGCGGCCGATCTTGCCGGCGATCGGGGCGTGGATCTCGGTATAACCGAAATTGATCGCCGAGGCCCGGGCCTGCGCCTCCGCCGCCTGCACCCCGGCGGCATCCGAGAGCATGGTCGCGCGCGCGGCATCGACCAGCGAAGGCTGGCCGGCCGGCGTGCGCAGCAGCGACTGGGCGCGGTTGAACGCCAGGGTCGCGTTCTGCAACTGCGCCTGCGCCTGCGCGACCGCCGCCTGTTTGGCCGCCATATCGGCCGCGAAGGGACCTTGTTCGAGGCGATAGAGCAGGTCGCCCTTGGCGACCTCGGCACCCTCGACGAAATCGCGCTGCTCCAGATAGGCGGTGACGCGGGCCAGCAGGGCCACGCGGTGCCGCGCCGCGATCCGCCCGACATAGGCGCTGGTCTCGGTGATCCGGTGCGGTGCCGCGATGGCGACGCCGACCGAGGGCGGGCCGTGCGGGCCCGGCATTTGCGCCGCGGCGGGCAGGGCAAGAAGCAACAGGACGGCCAGCAGCGGGACGGCCGTTCGGAAACGAGGCATCGCGGGGCAACTCCGGCCGGGGGCGCGGGGCGGTCGGACGACCGCGCGGGGGATTGGATCTGACATGGGGGGAACGGGGAGATTGGGTAGGGCGCCGGAGGGCCGGAGGTCAACCGGGACCAGGGTAATTGGGGGGCGACGGGTGCGGCTCCAGGTCACCTGCCATGAAAATCGAAATGGAATTTCCCGTTGGCGGGCCATGGGGAAATTTTCGCTCCTGTCGCAAAGCCTGTTGCAGGCCGGAGGCGTTTGGTTCGGCGGCGGACGACCGAACCGTGGATCCCGGCGTGAAGCGGCCCCGCAAGGAAGCAAGGAAGGTCGAACGCAGATGCGCGCAAATGGCGCGTACCGCGCGATGATCCCGTCCCATCCCGCGCGGCGGCATCGATTGCCGGTTCGGGCCGCCGAGGGGCGGTTCCGCTCGGTCCATTCGCGCCTGTTTGCGTCCATTTGCGTGCATTTGCGCTGAATCCTTCTGCTGTCTGGCCTCCCGCCGACAGGGTTCGCAATGAGAGCCGAAATTTTCATCCCGGTGGCGCATCGGGCGCCGATGGGGGGCGTCTCTCCCGCGTCGCGGGCGAGGTGACGACGCGCGTTGCGCCCATCGCCCGCGCGCCGCCCGCACAAAAATCTGTTGACTCGCCCGGGGCGTTTGTTCTAGTTTTGTTCGCACCCCATGGCCCTCC
>JAKAZN010000459.1 GCA_021815835.1 Pseudomonadota bacterium | reverse complement strand
CGCGGGCGAATGCGCTCGGGGTGAGGGAATTGTCCGGCGGCAGCGCCAGCAGGGCACCGTCGGGAACCAGGGCGGCGAGGCGGTCGAGGGGGATGACAGGCATAGCGCGCGGATCCTGAAGGGCGGGTCGTGTGATCTTAGAGGGGGCGGCGGGAGATCGGAAGGGTCGGGGCGTGCGAACCCCAAGTGCGAATATCCCCATCGCGCGGTTGGAATGTCGCCTTGCGGCGACGGTTTGGCCCGGGGACGGATGAGCGGGCGAAGCCTTGCGATGCATGCGTCGGAGCGGCTTCCCCTCCGAGGTGGCGCGCCAGGCGGTGGCCCACCGTGGAGAGGTGGTCCCAGGATTTCGGACAGATCGCTCAGCTCCTCATCCGGCATACAAATGAGTAGCAGCCTGCCTCGACCCGCGCTCTCCGGCGGGCATGCCGAACGATCGCGATTTCCGCAAACTCTCCCCATCGACCCAGCCCGACTGCGCCGTGTCGCGGTGAACATGGTGCTCTGGGGCAAGAGCCGGATCGAAGTTGCCGAAGTCGTTGGGGTCAATCGCCGCTTCGTTGGCGCGTGGGTGCGCGCCTTCGAGGTCGCGGGGGAAGCCGCCCTTGCCGGGGGCCGGCGTGGCCGCCGTCCGGGTGAGCAGAAGGCGCTCACGCCCCGCCAGGAAGCCCTGATCCGGCGGCTGATTGTCGGCCAATGCCCGGATCGGCCGAAGGGGCCCTGAACACCGCGATCTTCGTGAAGTTCCTGCGCCGGCTGGTGAAGGATGCCGATCGCAAGCTGTTCGTGATCGTGGACAATCTGCGGGTGCATCGGGCCAAGGCGGTAACCGCCTGGGTGGCCGAGAACGCCGAGCGGATCGAACTCTTCTACCTGCCGCTCGAGGCGCCGGAGCGAAACACGGACGAATATCTGAACAACGACGTCAAACAGGCGCTCGGCCGGCGCAGCATGCCAATGGACAAGACGGCGATGAAGGCCGGGTTGCGATCACACATGCAGGGATTACAGCGGCGCCCCGCAAAGGTGCGATCGTTCTTCAAGGCCCCGATGTCCGCCATGCAGCGTGATTGCAATGTGATACCTGTTGCATGCCTGGTTAGTATCGACCTGTCCGAATTTACCCGGCCACCTCTGACCAGGCTGGAGGAGATCACCGCGGAGGTGGCGGAACTCGCCGGCGCGATGCCGACCGCCTGACGGCGCCCGCTGCTGCTTCCCCCACGTAGGCGTCAGATCCGAGACATCTTTCAAGTCGGTACATGCTCGAATGACAACTGTTTCTGTCAGCAGATTCGCGGCAATTGCTCCCCGCTCAGGAGATCGAGCACCCGTACCCCGCCGATCGTGTCCGCCAGCACGCGCCCCCGCCCGGACGCGGCGGCGACCCGGCCGATCACCGCGGCTTCCGCCCCGCCGGGATGGCTTCGCAGGATCGCCAGCGCCCGCGCCGCCTCCGTTCCCGGAACGAACGCCACCAGCCGACCCTCGTTCGCCACGTACCAGGGATCGAGCCCGAGGATCTCGCACGCTCCGCGCACCGCCTCGCCCACGGGAACCGCGGCCGCGTCCAGCCGCAGTTCGACCCCGGCACTGGTCGCGATCTCCACCAGCGCGGTCGCCAGCCCGCCGCGCGTGAGGTCGCGCAGACAGTGCAGCGTCACGCCGGCCGCGATCAGCCCCGCCACCACGGGCGCGAGAGAGGCAAGGTCGCTCACGATCTCGGTCTCGAAGCCAAGCCCCTCGCGCGCGGCCATGATGGCGATGCCATGCCGGCCGACATCCCCGCTCAACAGCACGGCATCGCCCGGGCGGACGCAGTGCGGGCCGATCGTCACACCGGGCGGGATCAGCCCGACGCCGGCGGTGGTGATGTAGATCCCGTCGCCCTTGCCGCGCTCGACCACCTTGGTATCGCCGGTGACCACGGCCACGCCGGCCGCAGCAGCCGCCTGGCCCACGGAGGTGGCGATGCGCCGCAGCCGCGCGATGTCCAGCCCCTCCTCCAGGATGAACCCAGCGCTGAGGTAAAGCGGCTTCGCCCCGCACATCGCCAGATCGTTCACCGTGCCGATCACCGCCAGCGCGCCGATGTCCCCGCCAGGGAACTCCAGCGGGGTGACGACAAAGGAATCGGTGGTGAAGGCGAGCCGACTGCCGCCCACCGCGAGGGTCGCGCCGTCGTGCAGCGGCTCGTCCCGCGGCGCGCCGAAGCAGGGGCGGAACAGTTCCGCGACCAACCACCCGGTCAGCGCGCCGCCGCCGCCGTGGCCGCGTTCGATCACGCCCTCCGCCGCCGCCGGCAGCGGACAGACCGGGGCGTTCATGCCGCCACCCGGCGGTAGCGGTAGTAAGCGGCGCAGGCACCTTCGGAGGAGACCATGGTGGCGCCGAGCGGATGCTCGGGCGTGCATCCGGTGCCGAAGGCGGGGCAGGCGGTGGGCCGGCTGCGCCCGCGCAGGATCTCGCCGCTGATGCAGGGACCGCCAGACGCCGGCGCGGCGACGGCGGATCGGAACCGCGCCCGCGCGTCGAACCGCGCATAGGCAGGCGCAAGATCGAGGCCGCTGGCGGGGATTTCGCCCATGCCCCGCCAGACGCGCGGCGCGATCGCGAACACCTGGCGAATTGCCGCCTGCGCGGGCGCGTTGCCGCCCGGACGGACGGAGCGCCCATAGGCATTCTCCACCGCCGCCCGCCCTGCCTCCAGCTGCCGCAGGCAGGACAGGATGCCCTGCAACAGATCGACCGGCTCGAACCCGGTCACCACGATCGGCACGCCGAAGCGCCGCGCGATCGGTTCGTATTCGTCATAGCCCATCACGGTGCAGACATGCCCGGCGGCGAGAAACCCCTGCACCCGGTTGTCCGGCGCGGCGAGCAGCGCCGCGATCGCCGGGGGGACCAGGACATGCGCGACGAGCAGACTGAAATTGCGCAACCCCGCGTCCGCCGCGGCCAACACCGCCATGGCGCTGGCCGGCGCGGTGGTCTCGAACCCGACGGCGAGGAACACCACCTCCCGCTCCGGATGC
>JAKAZN010000458.1:983-3043 GCA_021815835.1 Pseudomonadota bacterium | reverse complement strand
CGCGGCGCCCCCATGACCGCACCCCCATGACCGAACACCCATGACCGGCCGCGACGGCGGCGCCGACATCGGCCCCATCGGCAACAGCCCGGTCGTGATCCTGGTGCGCCCGCAACTCGCCGACAATATCGGCGCGGTGGCGCGCGCGATGGCCAATGGCGGCCTGTTCCACCTGCGCCTGGTGGCCCCGCGCGACGGCTGGCCGCAGGAGCGGGCCTGGCGCAATGCCTCGGGCGCCGACCGGATCCTGGATCGCCTCAGCGTGCATCCCACCGTGGCCGACGCGACCGCCGATCTGCACCGCGTGTTCGCCACCTGCCCGCGCCCGCGCCATATCGTGAAGCCGGTCCTGACCGCGCGCGGCGCGGCGGCGGAGTTACGCGAAATCTGCGCCCGCGATCTGCGCGCCGGGCTGCTGTTCGGCCCCGAGCGCGCGGGGCTGGACAATGACGACATGGCCGCGGCCGACGCGCTGGTGCGCTATCCGCTGAACCCGGCCTTCATGTCGCTGAACCTCGCCCAGGCGGTGATGGTGATGGCCTATGAGTGGTGGACGGCCGAGGACGAAACCCTCCCGCGCACCCTGATGACGAACGAGACCCGGGTGGCGACGAAGGCGGAGGTCGATAACTTCCTCGGGCATCTGGTGGCGGAGCTCGATGCCTGCGGCTTCCTCGCCAACCGGCCGAAGCGGCCCGGGATGGTGCGCAATATCCGGCACTTCTTCCAGCGGGGGGAGGCGACGGAGCAGGAGCTGCGGACCCTGCACGGGATCGTGACGGAGCTTGTGCACGGGCGGCGCAGTCTGGGGCGCGACGAGGAGGCGGGCGGCTGACCCCCACCGCCCATGCAGCAGAGCCCGCCGGGAATCCCGCTGGCGATCCCGCTGGCGGCCGGGTCGCGCGGGGGGACACGACCGGCCGGCTGACGGGCGGAGCCGTGCCCGGGCGCGGGTGGTCCGGCTCCGACCGTCAGCCGGCCCGGCGCGGGCGCGCGGGCGCGGCGCGCGCGCCGGCTTGCTCGGGCGCGCGCGGCGAGCCGTGCAATTCGGCATGGATCTCGGCGCAGAGGTCACGATTGGCGCGCCGGATCTGGGCGGCGCGCAAGGTGGCCGCGATGCCGAGGGGCGCGTCGCTCTCCCAGCGTTCGAGGAACACAAGATCGGACGCCGCGGCCTCTCCGGCCCGTTCCAGCTCCCGCCGCGCCGCCTCGGTGCGGGGCTGCGATGCCGCCCCGGCCGCGATCGCGGCGGCGTCATGCCGGGCCGGAGGGGGGGTGGTCGCATGGCCGGTCCGGACGGCGGTCCGGCGACCGGCCACGGGGGCTATCGGGGGAAGGCGGGTGGCCTGGGCCATGGACGATCCTTTCTCCGCGCGGCCTCATGGGTCCGTGCCGCGGTCGGGAGGGCGGTCTCTACCCGGGCGAAGCCGGCGGAACCACCCACCGGCGATGATGATCTGCTGAACATTGCGTGCGGGTCTCGGGGCGGTGACATTATGCGTCCGCGCGTGTCAGCAACGCGGCGCGCGCGGCGGCCAGCGCCGCGTCCCGATCGGTGGCGTCGATCGGCGTCCAGTCCGCCGGCCGGCTTGCCCGCCGGGCCGCGGCGCGCAGGACCGCGACCGTGGCATCCGAGGCGTCGGCGCCCGCGGCCGACGCGCGGGCGGCGACGCGGGATTCCAGCACCGCCAGCCGCGCCTCCAGCCACAGCCCCCGGAACGGCGCGGCGCCGGCGGCGCGCGCGATCGCGCGCCGGTGCGCCGGGGCGAGGAAGGTCGCGTCCGCGATGACGGCCTGACCCGCGGCCACCGCCTGGCGCGCCGCGCGGGCCAGGGCGCGGAAGACGCGGCGGCTCACGGCCTCGGTATAGGCGGCCGGCTTCAGGGCGCGCTCGGGCGCGACCCCGGACAGGCGCTTGCGGATCTCGTCGCTGCGCAGGATCAGCGCGCCGGGCGCGCGGCCGAGCCCGGGGGCGAGCGCGCGCGCCAGGGTCGATTTGCCGCTGCCCTGCAGGCCGCCGATCGCGACCAGCAGCCCCGAGGCACCAAGCGGCCCCGGCG
>JAKAZN010000458.1:0-973 GCA_021815835.1 Pseudomonadota bacterium | reverse complement strand
CCCGGCGCGGGGCGCAGATAGCCCAGCGCCGCGTCCAGATACGCACGGCCGAGCGCCGCGTCGCCGCCGCGCGCGACCACATGGCCGCGGATCATCGCGCGCATCGAGAGGAACGCCGGCAGCCCCGCGACCAGCCCGGCATCGCCGGTGCGCGCGACATAGCGGTTCATCGCCCGGTTGGCCGCCGGGCGCCCGGCGCGGCGATCGAGGTCCATCAGCAGGAAGGCCAGATCGTAGCCGAGATCGATGCTGGCCATGGCCTCGTCGAATTCCAGCGCGTCGAACGGCACCGGCCGGCCGCGCCAGAGGCACAGATTGCCGAGATGCAGATCGCCATGCGCGCGGCGGACGAAGCCGGCCCGGGCGCGGGCGGCGAGCCAGGGGGAAAGCGCGTCGAGCGCGGCCTGCATCGCCCGCTCCCAGGCACCGACCTGGGCCGGATCGAGGCCGGCCTCGCGCGCCGCGACCGCGTTGCCGGCGGCGACCGCGCGCATGTGCGCGGCGTGGGGCCAGGCGCGGATGCGGGGGCAGCGGGCGTGGTAGGCGGCGATCGCGTCGGCGATGGAGTCGAGCAAAGGCGGGTCGAGCCCGCCCCGCGCGGCGATGGCGTCGACGAAATCACTGGCGGGGATGCGCGCCATGCGCAGCACCCAGTCGAGGACGGGACGGGTCTCGCCGTGGGCGCGGCCGAAGCCTGGGGTGCCGTCGCGCCGGCGGATGATGGGGATCACGTCGCGATAGAGGCCGGGGGCGGCTGGCGCGTTCAGAGCGAGCTCGCGGCGGGCGTAGTGCTCGCGCGCGGCCGCGGTGGAAAAATCGAGGAAGGAGAGGCGGACGGGCTTGCGGAGCTTCCAGGCGGTGGTGGGGCCGAGGAAGACGCGGGAGATATGCGTCTCGACCGGGGGGGCGCCGGCCTGGCGGCGGAGCCAGGCGGCGACCTCGCCAAGGGGGGCTGAGCCAAGGTGGGGTGAGC
>JAKAZN010000457.1 GCA_021815835.1 Pseudomonadota bacterium | reverse complement strand
GTTGTCGAACGCCATCTCCTTCGGCATCTTCTGCGCGAGGTAGTATTCATCGCGGTAGATGAACATCACCGCGTCGGCGTCCTGCTCGATGGTGCCCGATTCGCGCAGATCCGAAAGCTGCGGGCGCTTGTCCTCGCGCGATTCCACCGCGCGCGAGAGCTGCGACAGCGCCAGCACCGGCACCGCGAGCTCCTTGGCGATCGCCTTCAGCCCCTGGGTGATCTGGGAAATCTCCAGCACCCGGTTCTCCGGCCTGGTGCCCGCCGAGGGGCGCATCAATTGCAGGTAATCGACCACGATCAGCGCCAGGCCCTTGGTCCGCTTCAGCCGCCGGCAGCGGGTGCGCATCGCGGACAGTGTGATCGCCGGGGTGTCGTCGATCTGCAGCGGCAGGCCGGAGATTTCGCTGCTGACGCGGACGAAATTATCGAATTCCTTCTGGCCGATATCGCCGCGGCGGATGCGGTCGCCGGAAATCCGCGCCTCCTCGGACAGAAGTCGGGTGGCGAGCTGCTCGGCGCTCATTTCCAGGGAAAAGATCGCGACCGTGGCGCGTGGCGCGACATCCGAGCCGGCGGCGCGCGCCTCCTCGGCCAGCGCCTTGGCCGCGCCGAATGCGATCTTGGTGGCGAGCGCGGTCTTGCCCATGCCGGGCCGTCCGGCGAGCACCAGCAGGTCCGAGGGATGGAACCCGCCGGTTCGCGCGTCGAGATCGCGCAGCCCGGTGGTCAGGCCCGAGACATGGCCCGCGCGCTGGAAGGCCCGCGCCGCGCCCTCGATCGCCTCGCCGAGCGCGCGCTCGAAGCTGACGAACCCGCCCGAGCTGCCGCCATCGGTGGCGAGGTCGAACAGCGATTGCTCGGCGGCCTCGATCTGCTTGATGCCGTCGAGCTCCGGATCGGCGCCGAAGGCGTTGTTGACTACCGTTTCGCCGACATCGATGAGCTGGCGGCGCAGCCAGGAATCGTGCACCGCGCGGCCGTATTCGCCGGCATTGATGATGCCGACCATCGCGGTGAGGAGTTGGCCGAGATAGGCGGTGCCGCCGACTTCCTCCAGCACGTCGGAATGTTCGAACTCGGCCTTGAGGGTGATCGCGTCGGCGAGCTGGCCCGCCTCGATCCGCCGGGCGATCGCCTGGAAGATGCGCCCGTGCAGCGGGTCGGCGAAATGCTCGGGGATCAGGAATTCGGAGACGCGCTCATAGGCCTTGTTGTTGGCGAGCAGCGCGCCGAGCAGCGCCTGCTCGGCCGCGACGTTGCTGGGCGGCAGGCGTTGCGACAGGCCGAACAGGGGTTGGTCGATGGAGTTCATGGCAATCTCTGTCGGTCCTGGCCGGACGGCGTCCGTCCCCCGGGTTATAGACCCGCCGGGCGCGCGACGCAGGGGAGCATCCTGTGGACGGGCGGTGGATAAGAGAGAGATTCCCGGGGATGAAATCTATCCCGCGCCCAGCGCCGAGAGCGCGAGGGCCAGCACGAGGCCCAGCAGCACATCTGGCAGCATCACGCCCACGGCTTCGAGGGCGGTCGCCTCCAGCGCCAGCCGGATTGCGTACCACTCCATCCACAGCGCCCAGCCCTGGCCCGCCAGCGCCGTGCCCTGGAGGACGGCCGGCGGCGCTCCGGCCAGCACCGGCAGGGTGGCGGCCAGCAGCACCAGGTACTGCACCGCGTTCACCCAGTTCCAGGCGGCGATGAAGCGCGGCCAGCGCGCGGTCTTGCCGAGGGAGGCCACCAGATGGTGCGACAGCACCGCATACCCCGCCCAGCCGATGGCAAAACCCAGCAGATCGAGCGCCAGCGCCCGCGCCGACAGCGCCGGGCCGCCAAGTCGCGGCCCCAGCGCCAGTTGCGCGAGGAACGGCAGCAAGGCGACCGGGGCGGCGAGGAAGCTCCAGGTCGCGCCCGCCATGTCGGTGGGCATCGCCGCCAGGCCACGCGCCTGCCCGACCGCCAGCAGCAGCGCCCCGCGCAGTCCCCCGATCCAGCGCGCCGCCCCGCTCACCCGCTATGCCCGGATCCCAGCGCGAGCAGGCGCGGGCCGAAGGCCAGCAGCGCGGTGCCGAGATTGACCAGGAACACGAGCAGCGCCGCCCGCCCGGGGGACAGCATCAGACCGTGCCGGGCCACGAACCAATGCAGCCAGAGCGCGTAGCCGACGATCGCCAGGCCCACGAGGCCGAGCGCGACGCGCGCCGACAGGGTCGCCGCCAGCAGCGGATAGACCCCGATCAGCAGCACCGAGATCAGCACCGGGATGACCCATTGCACCCAATCGAGCGCGGTGGCGTAGCGCAGCCACAGCGCCTCCCGCTGCCAGCGCCGGGCCAGTTCGAAGGACAGCACCGGCGGGGCGAGCACCGCGCAGAGCGTGCCGAGCAGATCGGTGAAGCCTTCGAGCGGGCCGATCGCGCCAGGCCCCGCCGGACCGCTGGGGGCGGCGCTGGACAGCAGCACGAGCAGAAACCCCACCAGGGGAAAGGCGAGCATCGGCGCGAGGCTGGCGAGGAACGCCTGCTTCGTGGGCGCGAACTGGCCCAGGCCCTCGGCCTTGCCGCGCGCGAGCAGGAACACGCCGCGGGCGATGTTGGCGCGCGGCGCCGGCGGGGCGGCGCGCCGCCCGCTCATGCGCCGAAAATCCCGAGGAAGGCCCGGTACACCTCGGCCAGGGCGCGCAGTTCCGCCACCGGCACGCGCTCGTCGATCTGGTGCATGGAACTGCCGATCAGGCCGAACTCCGCCACCGGGCAATGGCGCGTGATGAAGCGCGCGTCCGAGGTCCCGCCGCCGGTATCGAGCGCGGGGGCAACGCCGGTCGCGGCCGTGATCGCGGCGGTGAGCGCGTCCACCGCCGGGCCGGGCGCGGTCAGGAAGGATTCGCCGCTGATCGAAAGATCGAGATCGAACCGCTCCGCATGGGGCCCGATCGCCGCGCGCAGCCAGGCCCCGAGCGAGGCGCCGGAATGGCGGTCGTTGAAGCGGATGTTAAGCCCCGCGCGCGCGGTGGCCGGGATCACGTTGGTGGCCGGATTGCCGACATCG
>JAKAZN010000456.1 GCA_021815835.1 Pseudomonadota bacterium | reverse complement strand
GAGCTTGTGGATCGCGATCCCATGGCCAAGGGGCTGGATTCCGGGCCGAAGCAGAATGTCGGCGGCGACGACGACGAGGCGCCCGAGGCGCAGGCGGCATAAGGGGGCGGCGTAAGGGGGCCCCCCCACCCCGGCCCTCTCCCCCAAGGGGGAGAGGGAAAAGAGCTAAGCGGGGGCGAACAGATTCGCGTGCGCGGGCGCCCGCCCCTCGCGCGGCAATCCCGCGAACCCGCCATCGCGCTGCGCCACTGGCAGCACGCGCTCGGCGAACAGCCGCAGGTTCACCTCGCCTTCCTCATGCGGCATCCCGCCATAGGAGAAATCCGCGATCAGGTGCTCGGTCCCGGTCACCGCGCGCAATTCCGCGATCTGTTGCAGGCAGTCGTCCGGCGTGCCGACGATCTGGATCTTCACGTAGAACTCGGTCGCCTTCGCCCGCGCCGCCGGCTCCTTCATCTTGGCGTAGGTCTTCGCCATCTTGCCGTAGGATTCGTAGCCCTTCACCGACCCCAGATGCCCGTCGGAGAAATGGTAGTGGTTGTCGATCGAATCCCATTTCCGGCCGAGCCACTGCATGGCCCGGTCCTCGGCCTCGGCCCGGCTTTCCGCGCAGGAGACATTGGTCAGGATCACCGGCGGCGGCGGCACATGGCCCTTGGCCTCGGCGATGGCGCGGAAGCGCGCGATATCCTCGGCGGCCTTGGGCCATTCGTTCTGCATGATGACCATCATCCCGAAGCCGAGCTCGGCCATCACCGCGGCCGATTCCGGGCTGACGGAAGACGCATAGAACCGTCGTTCCGGATGCGACATCGGCCGCGGCCGGATCGCGGTGCGGGGGATGTGGTAGAATTCCCCGTCATATTCGAAGCTCTCCTCGGCCAGCGCGAGGCGCACGATCTTCGCCGCTTCCACGAAGCGTCCGCGCGCCTCCTCCATCGGGATGCGGAAGCCCGCATATTCCACACTCGCCGCGCCACGTCCGAAGCCGAACAGGCAGCGCCCGCCGCACAGCACATCGAGCAGCGCGATCTGCTCGGCGACCCGGATCGGATCGTGCCACGGCAACACGATCACCGCGGTGCCGAGCGCGATCCGCTGCGTCCGTCCGGCAAAATAGGACAGCAACTGCGTCGGCGCCGGCGACATCGAATAGCCGGTGAAATGATGCTCGAGCGCAAACAGCGAATCGAACCCGAGCGGCTCGGCCAGGTCGCCGAGCGCCAGATGCTCCCGGTACACCGAAGCGTCCGCGCGGCCGGATTCGGCAAGGATACTCAGCGACAGACCGATCTTCATCTTGATTCCCCCTGTCCCCGGCGCGCTCAGGCGAACGCCGGCATCACTTCGCGGGCGAACAACTCGACCGAGCGCAGGCTGGCCGCCAGCGGCAGATCCCCGAACGCGAAGCGGCACAGCAGGTAGCTGATCCCGCTTTCGCCGACCCAGCCGCGGATCGCCGCGGCCACATGCTCGGGGCTCCCGGCGACGGCGCGCCCGGCCGCTTCCGCCTGCTCGAAGGTTTCGGGAAAGATCGCATGCGGGCTCGGCATCTTGCCGTGCTTGATCCAGAGCTTGAGGAAGCTCTCGCGCCAGCGCCGATAGGCCGGGCCGGCGAGCGCGCGGGCGGCCGCGTCCGTGTCGGCCACCACCATGTGGCGCACCAGCCCGATCAGCGGCATCGTCTCCGGCGCGTGTTCCAGCGCGGCCCATTCCGCGCGGTAGCGCTCGACGATCGCGCGCATCGGCGCGGGCGGCAGGTTGGAGACGATATTGACCGCGTGCCGCGCCGCCCAGGGCACCCCGTCCGTGGCGCCTATGCCGTACCACAGCGGCGGATGCGGGCGCTGCACCGGGGCGAGTTCCATGGGCACGTCATCGAAATGGTAATGTTCGCCGTGATAGGTCAACGGGCCGCCGGCAAGCCCGGCCAGCACCACCTCCAGCGCCTCGCGATACATCGCCGGCGCGGCGTCCGGATCGAGCCCCCAATAGCCGAGCTCGATCGGCGAAATTCCCCGCCCCACGCCCAGCATCAGCCGCCCCTCGCTGAGCTGGTCCAACATGCAGATCTCTTCGATCAGGCGCATCGGGTGATAGAGCGGCAAGGTATAGACCAGCGGCCCGAGCCGCAGCCGCGTGGTGCGCTGCGCCGCCGCGGCGAGCCAGACGGAGGGCGACGGCGACAGGCCAAGCGGCGTCGCGTGGTGCTCGGCCACGTGATAGCCATAAAACCCCGCGCGATCATAGGCTTCGACCAGACGCAGCCGGTCGGCGAAGAACCCCGCGAGCGTGGCGGGGGCGTCCATGTGGTCGAACACGCCAAAGCGCATCATGCGGATCGTTCCCGTTGCCTACCTGGAGGTAGCCTAACCCGGGCGCCCGGCGGTGCAAGGGGCCGGTTTACCCTTTGTTGGTGGTTGGCCGCGCAGCATGGTCCGCGACCCCGCACGAGGACCGAAGCATGGACGACCTGCTCGCCGAATTCCTGACCGAGACGAACGAGAATCTGGCCGAGCTCGACGTGGCCCTGGTGCGGCTGGAAACGGCGCCGGACGATCCGACGAATCTTTCCGGCATCTTCCGGCTGGTGCACACGATCAAGGGCACCTGCGGCTTCCTCGGTCTGCCGCGGCTGGAAAAAGTGGCCCACGCGGGCGAGAACGTGTTGAGCCGGATGCGCGACGGCGCGCTGCGCCCCACCCCGGTTTTGGTCAGCCTGGTGCTCGCCGCGCTGGATCGGATCAAGGCGATCGTGGCCGGCCTGGCCGAGACCGGCGCCGAACCGGCCGGGGAGGATGGCGACCTGATCGCCGACCTCGATCGCGCGGCGTCCGAGGAGGACACGGCCCCGCCGGCACCCGCCGGGGAGAGCGCGCCCCCGACGGAGACCGCCCTGGTCCCCGCCGCGCCCGTCCCGCCCCCCGCGCTTGCGCCCGCCCCCGCCAACCCCGCCTCCGGCACCGCGATCGCGCGCGCCTCCGCCCACGCCCCCGACCCCGACCCCGACCCTGTCCCCGACCCCGTCCCCGACCCCCTCCCGCTGGC
>JAKAZN010000455.1 GCA_021815835.1 Pseudomonadota bacterium | reverse complement strand
CCGTGCCGTCAGCATCGCGGCCATGTTCTCCGGCGCCGGCCCGCCCGTCACCGTCCGCCGCCGCACATTCTCCGCCGGGTCGAGCGCCGCGCGCACCGTTTCCGCCGACAGCCCCAGCCGCCGTCCGAACAACCGCTCCGCCGCCGCGTCCAGCTCCCCCGTTTCGATCGCATTTGCCGGCCGGCCGGCGGCAATCCCGTCCGCGACGACCACGGCGACGATATTATGCGCCATCCGGAAGGACAGCCCGGTCTCGCGCACGATCACGTCGGCAAGCTCGGTCGCCGTGCCGTAGCCGATCGCGGCAAACTCGGCCATCCGCTCGGGGAACACCGTGATCGCCCCCAGCACGTCGGCGGCCAGCGCCAGGATGCGGCGCGTGCGCAGCGCGGCGTCGATCGCGGGTTCGTTGCCCGCGGTCACCCCGTCCGATACGTCCGCGAACGCGGTATTCTTGCTCGCCGCCAGCACCGCGGTCAGCGCGCCGGTGATCATCGCCGCGGCGGCCTTGATGTGTTCCAGCGCCGCCGGGTTCTTCTTCTGCGGCATGATGGAAGACACCGCGCAATGCTGGTCCGCGAGCTCGATGAAACGATATTCGAACGTGCTCCACGCCTGCAGATCGACCGCCAGCCGCGACAGCCCCGTCGCCAGCACCGCGCAGGAAGCCACCGCCTCCATCGCGTCGTCGCGGGAAGAAACGGCGTCGTAGGCGACCTCCATCACGCCCGCGAATCCCAGCGCGTCGGCCACGAACGCGCGATCCAGCGGAAACGCCGTGGTCGCCAGCGCGCCGGCGCCCAGCGGGCAGCGATCGGTCCGATCCAGCGCCGCGGCCACCCGCGCGAAATCCCGCCCCAGCAGATCGGCATAGGCCAGCAGATAATACCCCAACGTCACCGGCTGCGCGTGCTGCCAATGCGTGTAGCCTGGCATCACCGTCGCCGCGTACCGCCGCGCCTGCGCCAGCACCACCGCGCGGAACGCGCCCAGCGCATCCAGCACGTCGAGCAGCATCCCGCGCAACACCATTCGCCAGGTCGTCACGTGCAGATCGTTCCGGCTGCGCCCGGTATGCAGCCGCCCGCCCACCTCCGGCCCGAGCGCGCGGATCAGATGGCGCTCGGTGTAGCTGTAGAGATCCTCCGCGCTGCCATCCGCGTCCAGCGCCGCCGGCCCCGCCTCGTGGAGCGCCAGCAGCGCGGCGCGGAGTGCCGCTACATCCGCGGACGAAACGATCTTCCGTCGCTCCAGCATCGCCGCATGGGCCAGGTGCACCCAGAGCTCCAGATCGAACGCATGACGCACCGCGCGCTCCAGCGCCGGACCGTAATAGCTCTCGATCATCGCCGGCGCCGGTGGGCGCTTGACCCGTTCGCGGATCGAGACCTCGGCCATCACCCCGCCCCCATCAGCACGCGCACATGCGCCGCCGCCGACGCGGCCAGGGCGTTCAGATCGTACCCGCCTTCCAGCACCGAAACGAGCCGCCCGCCCGCGACCTCCAGCAGCGCGCCGGTGATCCAGGCGAAATCCGCCGTCTCCAGCCGCAACTCCGCCAGCGGATCGGCCTTGTGCGCGTCGAACCCGGCCGAAACGATCAGCAATTCCGGGCCGAACGCGGCCAGCGCGGGGATGATCTGCCGCGACCAGGCGTCGCGGAACGCCGCGCCATCCGAACCCGGCGCCAGCGGCGCGTTCACCACATTGCCCGCGACCCCCGTCTCCCGCGCGCCACCCGTGCCCGGATAGCACGGGCTCTGGTGCGAGGATCCATAGAACAGGTCGGCATCGGGGCCGAACATCGCCTGCGTGCCGTTGCCGTGATGGACATCGAAATCCACGACCGCGACGCGCCGCTTGCCCCAGCGGTGCCGCGCCCAGCGCGTGGCAACCGCGACGTTGTTGAACAGGCAGAACCCCATCGGGCGGCTGGGTTCGGCGTGGTGCCCGGGCGGGCGCACGGCGGCGAAGGCGGTGCGCGCCCAGCCGCCCAGCACCGCGTCCACCGCGGCGATCGCGCCGCCGGCCGCCCGCCGCGCCGCCGCCGCGCTGCCGGCGCTCATCACGGTGTCCGCGTCCAGCGACACCGTCTCCCCCGGCGTCGGCCGGATTTCCAGGATCGCGGCGACATATTCGGCGGGATGGGCGAGCGCGAGTTGCTCCGGGCTCGCCTCCGGGGCGACCTCACGCAGCAGCGGGGCGAATTCCTCGCCCTCCAGCGCGGCAAGCACCGCGCGCAACCGTTCGGGCCGCTCGGGGTGCCACGGGCCGGCATCGTGGCCGAGGCAGGCGGGGTGGGTGAACAGCGCGGTGCTCACGGCGTGCCCTCGCGCGGCGCCGGGTCGGTGGCGCGACGGCGGATCAGGAAGCTGAACACACCCTGATCCTCCGACCAGGCGAGCAATGCGTGACCGGTCTCCTGGCAATAGGCGGCGAAATCGCCCACCGCGGCGCGGTCGGTCGCCAACACGCGCAGCCGCGCGCCGGGCGCCATGCCGCGCAGGCTGCGATTGGCGCGCAGCACGGGCAGCGGGCAGTTCAGGCCTTTCACGTCGAGGACCGTCTCGCTCATGGGCCGCATCCTGGCCCCGTCGGGGCGGGGCGGGCAATCCCCGATTCCCGTGCCCCGGCGCGCGTAGTACGGGGTTCCGCGAGGAGCGTTCGATGGTGCCCCCGCCGCCGCCCGACATCCCGCGCGCCGACGCCGCCGGGCAACGCGCCACGTGATCGGACACGCCCACCGGACCGACGCCGCGGCGGAGGCATGGCCCCTCCTTGAGCAACCGCTCCCGACGCCGCATTCTCCCCCCATGACCCAGCACCGCATCGGTATCGACCTCGGCGGCACCAAGATCGAGATTGCCGTCCTCGCCCCCGACCGCACCGAGGCGCTGCGCCATCGCGTTCCCACCCCGCCCACCTATCCCGAGATCCTGGAAGCGGTCGCCGCCCTGGTCCACGCGGCCGAGACCGAGCTTCACCTCACCGCCCCGGTCGGCATCGGCATCCCCGGCGCGATCAGCCCGGCCACCGGCCTGGTGAAGAACGCC
>JAKAZN010000454.1 GCA_021815835.1 Pseudomonadota bacterium | reverse complement strand
TCCGATCTGAAGGTCGGCCCGGCGGCATACTCCGCCGCGAGCGACGCGGCCCGCGCGGCCAGCGCGTCGGCCGGAACGACTTCCTCCACCAGGCCCAGGCGCAGCGCCTCCTCCGCGCCCACCACCCGGCCCGAGAAGGCCAGTTCCTTGCCCCGCCCCGGCCCGACCCGGCGGGAAAGGAACCAGGCGCAGCCACCATCCGGCGCCAGCCCCACCCGGCGGAATGTCGCGCCGAACCGGGCCTGATCGGAGGCTACGATCACGTCGCAGGCGAGCGCATAGCTCCATCCAACGCCCACCGCGACGCCGTGCACGGCGGCGATGATGGGCTTCTCGATCTCGGCCAGCAGTCGCACCACCGTGTGGCTGCCGCGCTGCATCCGCGCCCGCGCGGCGGGCAGGGAGCTGTCCTGGCCCATCCGCCCGACATCGGCGCCGGCGCAGAAATGCGCCCCCGCGCCGGTCAGCACCGCGGCGCGGATCGCCGTCTCGTCGCGCACGCGGCGCAGATGCGCCGCAAGCTCGGCGCGCATCTCCACCGTCAGCGCGTTCATCCGTTCCGGGCGATCGAGCGTGAGCGTCGCGACCGCCCCTTCCACCGTCATCGTGACCGACATCCTGCGTTCCCCCTGTGTGTCGCGCGTATCCAACAAGGTTGACGGCGCGCGGACAAGCCGCCAGCGTCTTGCGGCGAAAAGGGGAGGCGGCGATGGCGCGACCGTTCGAGGGGATCCGGGTGATCGACATCACCCATGTGCTGGCGGGACCGTTCGCGGCCTATCAGCTCGGCGTGCTGGGCGCCGACGTCATCAAGGTGGAGGAGCGCGCCGATCCGGACCAGAGCCGCGGTTCCGGCACCGATCCCGCGCTCAATCGCGCGCAGATGGGCACGGGGTTCCTCACGCAGGGATCGAACAAGCGCGCGATCACGGTCGATCTCAAGACCCGCGCGGGGCAGGAGATCGTGCGCAAGCTCGCCGCCGGGGCGGATGTGTTCGTGGAGAATTACCGGCCGGGCGCGTTCGAGGCGCTGGGCCTGGGTTACGAGGCGCTGTCGGCGCTCAATCCGCGGCTGATCTATGCGTCGTTTTCCGCCTTCGGGCAGGGCGGGCCGCGGCGGGAGCATACGGCGTACGATCACGTGATCCAGGCGACGTCGGGCATCATGGCGATGACCGGGACCGAGAGCGTGCATCCGATCAAGTTCGGCTCTCCGGCGATCGACTACGCGACCGGCACGATGGGCGCCTTCGCGCTGTCCTCGGCGCTGTTCCAGCGCGAGCGCACGGGGGTCGGCCAGCGCATCGACATGGCGATGCTGGATGTGGCGATGATCCTGATGGCCTCGCATGTGACGGGGTTCCTGCGCAACGGCAAACATCCGAAGCCGCACGGCAACAAGCAGCCGCACGCGACCAATTCGGCGTACGCGACGAAGGACGGCGCGCTGGTGATGCTGGGCGCGTCCAATCTGCGCCAGCAGAAGCGGCTGTGGACGGTGCTGGAGCGTCCCGACATGGTCAAGCGCAGCAATGACGAACGCGACGCCGATCGCGACCGCGAGGAAGCCGCGCTGAACGCGATCATCGCCACCCGAACCGCCGCCGAGTGGGAGGATTTCCTGCAGGCCCGCCACGTCCCCGCCGCGCGCGTGCGGCGGATGGAGGAGGCGCTCGCCGATCCGCAGCTTGCCTCGCGCGGCGTGCTGCATCGCCACGAGGGCGCGCCCGGCGTGACGGGTCCGTTCACCGTGCCGCTGGCGGCTTTCAAGTTTGCCCATGACGGGCCGCGCATCGACGCGCCGCCGCCGGCGCTCGGGCAGCATACGGATGAGATTCTGGCCGAACTGGGCTATTCCGCCGCGGACATTGCGGCCTTGCACGCCGAGGGAGTGATCTGATCATGGAACTGGGACGGCTCGGGGTCTGGTACCCCGTCGATCGGCTGGACGCGGCCGGCTTGCGCCGGTTCGTGGCCAGCGTGGAAGGGCACGGCTACGATACGCTGTGGTATCCGGAATCGCGCGGCTATGAATCGCTGTCGCTGGCGGGGTTCATGCTGGGGGCGAGCACGAAGCTGAAGCTGGGTTCGTCGATCGCCAGCATCTACGCGCGGGATGGTTTCACCGCCGGGCGCGGGCTGGCGACCTTGCGCGATCTGTATGGCGATCGTTTCATCCTCGGCCTCGGCGTCAGCCATGTGCCTATGGTGGAAGGCGTGCGCGGGCACCAATACGCCAAGCCGGTGCCGGCGATGCGCGCCTATCTGGACGGGATCGCCAAGGCGCTGGGCGATGGCGCGGCGAACGCCCCGGTCGCGCTGGCGGCGCTGGGTCCGCTGATGCTGAAACTATCGGCCGAACGGACGCGCGGCGCGCTGCCCTACAACGTGACCCCGGTCCATACCGCCGAGGCGGCCAAGGCGCTGGGGCCGACGAAATGGCTCGCGGTGGAGCAGAAGGTTTGCGTCGAGACCGATCCCGCGAAGGCGCGCGCGCTCGGACGGAAGGAGCTGGAGCGCTACATGCGGCTCGACAACTACCGCAACAACTGGCTGCGCATCGGCTTCACCGAGGCGGAGCTGTCGGACGGCGGGTCGGATCGTTTCATCGACGCGATGGTGCTGTGGGGGAACGCGGAGACGGTGAAGCGCGGCCTGCGCGCCCATTTCACCGCCGGGGCCACGCATGTCTGCCTCCAGCCGGTGCACGCGGAGGGGGACTTTGCCGCGCGCGATTCGATGATCGCGGCGTTGCGCGACACGTAGCGCCCGATGCTTTCCGCCTATGACCGCCTGGCGCCTGACCGCTACCGCCAGCGCCTGGGCCTCGATTTCGAGGATTTCGCCCTCGGCCAGCGCTTCCGCCACCGTCCGGGCGTGACGATCTCGCAGCAGGACAACGTCGCCGAGGCACTCGGCACGCTCAACGGCGCGATGATCCATTTCGACGACCATTACGCCGCCGCCACGTCCTGGGGCCGCCCGCTGGTGGTCAGCACGCTGACCCTGCGCCTGCTGCTCGGGCTTGCCGCCAAGACCTACGGCCGGCGCACG
>JAKAZN010000453.1 GCA_021815835.1 Pseudomonadota bacterium | reverse complement strand
CGAAATCGGAATAATGCGCGCCCGAGGTCCAGATTTTCTGCCCGTTCACCACCCACCCATCCCCGTCGCGCACCGCGCGGGTGCGCAGCGCGGCGAGGTCCGATCCGCCGGCGGGTTCGGAGAACAACTGGCACCACACTTCCTCCCCGCGCAGCGCCGGCGGGGCGAAACGGGCGCGATGCGCGTCGCTGCCCCAGGTGCAGATGGTCGGCAGCGCGAGGTTGATGCCGATGCCGAAGATGCCGGTCAGCACGTCGTAGCGGGCTTCCTCCTGGTCATAGACGATCTGCTGGACCTGCGTGCCGCCGCGCCCGCCCCATTCCACCGGCCAGTTGATGCCGGCGAAACCGGCCGCTGCCTTGCGGCGCTGGAAATCCTTGGCGGCTTCCAGCGCGCCGGGCTTGTCCTGACCGCGGCGATAGCCCTCCACCGCGCCGGCTTCGCGCAGGGTGGCGTTGGCATCGAGAAAGGCGCGCGCGGCGGCGCGGAATTCGGCTTCCTCGGCGGAGTCTTCGAAATCCATGGGTCCGCTCCTGTCCTCAATCGCTGCGCGCCGGCGCGTTGCGCGCGGCCAGTTCGCCGATCAGCCGGTGCTTCCATTCCCGCGCGCTGCCCAACGCCAGTGCCTGGGCCCGCGCGCGGCGATAAAACAAATGACAATCGAACGCCCAGGTGAACCCCATCCCACCATGGGTCTGGATGTTCTCCTTGGTGGCGATCCAGCCCGCCTCGCAGGCCGCGATCCGCGCCACGGCGGCGGCAACGGGGAGTTCCGCGGCGTCGGTCTCCAGCGCCCAGGCCCCGTAATAGGCGTTGGCGCGGGCCAGTTCGACGGCGATGTACACGTCCGCCAGCTTGTGCTTGATCGCCTGGAACGACCCGATCGGCCGGCCGAACGCGTAGCGCCCGCGCGCATAATCCCGCGCCATCTCCAGCGCCGCCTCGGCGCAGCCGAGCTGCTCGAACGCTCCCAGCACGGCGGCCCGATCCAGCAGCCGGCGGATCGCCTCCGGGCCGGTGGCGCCGGGCAGCGGTTCGGCCGGCGTGGCGGCGAAATCGAGCCGCGCCAGCGGGCGCGCGGGATCGATCCCCGGCGTGGCCGTCGCGGTCAGCCCGGCCGCGCCGCGTTCCACCACCCAGAGCCAGGCGCCCGGGCCGGAGGGGGGTGCGGCGATCACGATCAGGTCCGCCTCGGTCCCGTCCGGCACGGCCGTCCGGGTGCCGGTGAGGCGGCCATCGGCGACGGCGGGCCGCAATCTGGCGGGATCGAACGGGCCGGGCGCTTCCGCCAGCGCCATGGTGGCGATGGCCGATCCGTTCGCCAGGCCCGGCAGCCAGCGCGCCTTCTGGGCGGGGCTGGCATGGGCGGCGATCGCCTCGGCGGCGAGGCAGACCGAGTTCGCCCAGGGCAGCGGGGCGATGGCACGCCCGATCTCCTCGGACAGGACACACAGCGCCAGATGGCCGAGGCCGGCGCCGCCATGTTCCTCCGCCAGCGCCGCCCCGATCCAGCCCATGGCGGCGAGTTCGGACCACAGCGCGCGATCGAGCCCGGCGCCTTCCAGCGCGCGGCGGGCCGCGGCGGGCGGGCAGCGATCGGCGAGGAAGCGGCGGGCTTCGGCGCGGAGCTGCTTCAGTTCGTCGGGGAAGTCGAAATCCATCGCGCCCATGCCTCCACCCGGTCGTTCCGGCAGTTTGGGCGCGCGGCGGGCTACCGGCAAGTACCGCGCGGGAAATCGGCCCGGACGGCTGGATTCCGGCACCCTGGGGTGCGTGGCAAGCGGGCCTCGGCACCGGTTTTCCTTTGACCTCGTGCCGGGAGAGTGACAAAATTATGGCCTCGGGAGGGGGCAGGCTTGTCCCCAGGACAATTTTTTTCGCGGATGCCGTGATCGCTTCAGCGCAATACCAGAATTTTCGCGCCCTGGCGCAGACCGCCCCATGCCCCGGGGAGGTCTGTTGCGATGCCTGTCGCTAAGCCGCGCAAGCACGCCGCCCCGCCGCGCCCGGCGCGCGGAGCCGCCACCAGCGCCGCCGTCGATACCGGCAAGGGGATCGACTACAGCATCGCCGCGGTGGATCGCGCGCTCGATCTGCTCGAAGCGCTGGCCCGCATCGCGCCCGCCAGCCTGGTCGCGCTGTCCGAGGAAGCGGGCTGCACCCGCACCGCCGCTTTCCGCCTGCTGCGCACCCTGGAAGGCCGCGGCTTCGCCATCCAGGATGAGGCGCGGGGGATGTGGCGGCTCGGCGCCCGCTGGGCGATGCTCGGCCGCGCCGCGCAGGACCAGGGCGCCCTGGTCGCCGCCGCGACCCCGTTCCTGACCGAACTCGGCACCGCCGCGGCGGAAACGGTGGAGCTGCGCGGACGGGACGCGCTGGAATCCGAAACGCTGGCGGTGTTCCAGCCGGACCCGGCGCTACGGCTCTACACCACCGCCGGAGACCGCAAGCCCCTGCACGCCGGCCCGGCGCGGCTGCTGCTGGCCTACGCGCCGGAGGCCGTGCAGACCCAGGTCCTCGCCCAGCGCCTGCCGCGCTTCACCCCGGCCACGCGCACCGATCCGGCCTGGATCGCGGCCGATCTGCAGCGCATCCGCTCCCGCGGGTATCTGATCATCTCAGACGAAGTGACGCCCGGAGCGGTCTCGGTCACCGCGCCGGTGTTCGACGCCTCGGGCCAGGTGGTCGCGGCGCTGAGCATCACCGCGCCGTCCATGCGGATGCGCGCGCCGCGCCCGCGCGCGCTGCTCGCCCAGGCGCAGGACGCGGCGGTGCGGCTCTCCCGGCTGCTCGGCGCGACGGTGCCGGACCCGGTGCCGCTGCCCACCGAAACGAAGACGCGGCCACCGGCCAGCCGGCCGGTCGCGGCGCACGCGCACCCGCATCCTTAGGGGCAGGCGGGGCCTGGCAAGAACGGCCTTGAGGCGCTGGCCCCCGGCCGTCCCACCCATTCCGTATCACCCCGTCGCCCATCGGATGGCGGCCCGCGCGAGCGCGTCGATCGTGTCGATCACGGGTGCGCCCATGACGGGGGCACCCAGGGTGTCGGTGGGGC
>JAKAZN010000452.1 GCA_021815835.1 Pseudomonadota bacterium | reverse complement strand
CGGTATTGTTACGATATTGCAATGATACCAACTGCTCCGGCGCCGAAAACCGCCCGGGACGGCCCGCGGACCTCAGACGATTGCCCGAATGCGGACCCCGCCGTCCCACAACGGAGCGGCCAAATTTCACCCGCCGCCGCGATGCAAACCGAGACACCACCCCCTGGCGGCGGGCTTTGACTTCCCCGCGCCCAATTCGCAGACTGCGCCACCATTCCGGGGAGCAAGACATCCATGGACCAGTCCCTTCGCCCGATCGTGACGTTGGGCTTCATCGGCCTCGGCGTGATGGGTGAGCCGATGTGCGGCCATCTCGCCCGCCGCCTCGGCCGGACCGTGCTGGCCCATGACCGCCGCGGCGAACCGCTGGCGCGGCTGGCGAAAGATGGCGTGGTCGCGGCATCGCCGGCGGAGATCGCGGCGCGGGCGGACGCGATCCTGCTGTCCCTGCCGGACGGGAAAGCGGTGGAATCGGTGCTGGCGGAGCTGGAACCGGGTTTGCGGGCCGGTCAGTGCGTGATCGACACATCGACCTCGCCCGTTTCGCTGGCGCGCGCGATCGGAGCGCGGCTCGCCGCGCGCGGCGTGGGCTTCGCGGACGCGCCGGTGGCGCGCACGCGGGAGGCGGCCTCCCGCGGGGAATTATCCATCATGGTGGGCGCGACCGAGGCGGTGTTTGCGCATATCCGCCCGGTGCTGGACACGATGGGCACGGATGTCACCCATTGCGGTCCGGTCGGCACCGGGCAGGTGGTGAAGATCCTCAACAACATGCTGGTGTTCCAGAACACCGCGGCGCTGGCCGAAGCGATCGCGCTGGGGCGGCGCAACGGCGTGGCCCCGGATGTGCTGTTGCCCACCATCGCCAAGGGCTCGGGTGACAGCTTCGTGCTGCGCAGCCACGGGATGAAGGCGATGGTGCCGCGCGTCTTTCCCGAACGCGCCTTCTCCACCCGCTATGCGATGAAGGACCTGTCCTACGCGCTCGATCTGGCGCGGGAGGCGGGGATCGAGGTGCCGGGCGCCGAACTGACGATGCGCCGGCTGCGCGCGGCGGAGGCGGCCGGGTTCGGCGACGCATACCATCCCGTGGTGCTGAACGTGATCGATCCGGAATGAGCCCCTTTCCCGATCAAGCCGCCTGGCGCGCGGCCGTCGCGGCCGATCCGGTGCTGCCGGTCTGGGCGGGCGCGTGGTCGTTTGCCTTCGCGGTGACGGACGGGACGGAGACGCTCGGCTTCGCCTTCGCCGACGGCCGGCCGGTCGCGTCGGACGGCCCGCCCGCCGCCGTGCTGCGCGCCGATGCCGCCGCGTGGGCGCTGTTCCTGCGCCCCGTGCCGCCGCGACATCACCATAATTTCTTCGCCATGCTCGCCCGCGTGCCGGGCACCGCGGTCGAGGGCGATATGCTGGCCTTCTATCGCCACGCGCATGTGGCCCGCCGGGTGCTGGAGATCGGCCGCTGGCTGGCGGCGGGGAACGCCGCGCCGGCGCCGGTTTCGGCGCGACCGCATGGCGGCGCGCCGATGGTTCCGGATGTGACCGGGGGCTATGTGCCGGTCGCGGCGCGGGGCGCTGAGTACGCGATCTACCAGGAAAGCGCCGGCGCCGGGCGCGACCTGCTCTGCCTGCACACCGCCGGCGCGGACGGGCGGCAATTCCACGGGCTGATGGCCGATCCGCGCGTGACCGCGCGGCACCGGCTGGTGGCGTTCGATCTGCCCTGGCACGGGAAATCCCCACCGCCGCCGGGCGCGGTGCCGGGGTCCTGGCGGTTGGATACGGATCTTTATATCGATCTCATCATGGGCTTCGTCGCCGCCGCCGGGCTGCGCCGGCCGGTGGTGCTGGGCGCGTCCATGTCCGGCGAAATCTGCCTGGAACTCGCGCTGCGCCACCCGGATGCCTTCGCCGGCATCATCGCCTGCGAGGCGTGCGAGAACGTGGCCGGGCGCTTCACCGCCTGGCCGTCGCATCCGGAAATCCATCAGGGCTTCTTCATCCCGGAATGGATCCACGGCCTGTCCGCGCCGCAAAGCCCGGCCGAAAGCGTCGCCGCGATCGACTGGCACTACGCGCAAGGCGGCCCGGGCGTGTTCACCGGCGACATCGCCTTCTATGCCGGGGAGTGGGATGCGCGCGATCGCGTCGCGCGCATCGACGGCGCGCGGGCGCGGCTGTTCATGCTGACCGGCGAATACGATTATTCCTGCACCATGGAGATGTCGGCCGCGACCGCGGCGAAAATTCGCGGCGCGCGATTCCGCGCGATGCCCGGGATCGGGCATTTCCCGTTCGCCGAGAATCCCGCATTGTTCGCCACCTATCTGCTTCCCATCCTGGATGAACTGGAGAGACCTTCCCATGCTGACGCTTGAACAGGCCCAGACGATCGTCACCACCGCGCTGCGTTTCGGGCGCGCGCAGAACTACCAGCCGCTCGCGGTCGTGGTGCTGGATGCGCGCGGGGTGATGAAGGCCTTCGCCGCCGAGGACGGCACCAGCCTGCGGCGGGAGGAGATCGCGCGCGGCAAGGCGCATGGCGCGCTCTCCTTCGGGATAGGCTCGCGGGCGCTGGCCAAGCGCGCGCTGGAGCAGCCGCAATTCATCGCCGCGGTGACGCATGCGGTGGGCGGGTCGCTGGTGCCGGTGCCGGGCGGCGTGCTGATCCGCGCGGCGGACCGGGCGATCATCGGCGCGGTGGGGATTTCGGGCGACGTGTCCAACAACGACGAGGCCGCGGCTTTGGCGGGGATCGAGGCGGCGGGGCTGGCGGCCGATCCGGGATAGGCGGCGGCTCAGATCCCGAGATGGGCTTTCATCAGCTCGGGATCGGCGCGCAGCGCGTCCGGGGTGCCTTCCCAGACCATGTGCCCGTTGTTCAGCACATAGACGCGGTCGGCGAAGCTCAGCGCCGCCACCACGTTCTGTTCCACCACCAGGATGGTCCGGCCCTGCGCGGCGAGGTCGCGGCTGATCCGCACCAGGTCGCGCACGATCAGCGGCGCCAGGCCCTCGAAGGGTTCGTCCAGCAGGATCACCTGCGCGTCGCGGATCA
>JAKAZN010000451.1 GCA_021815835.1 Pseudomonadota bacterium | reverse complement strand
GTCGGAACCAGGCGGGGAGGTTACGCGCCGCCGGGGACCGGCCGACAGCGGCCAAACCGCGACAGGCCGCCACGCATCGCCCCGGCTGGCCTCGCTCTCATCTGGCCATCGGATGCGCGCCTCGCTTCCGATCGAGCGTGGTTGGCAAGAGCCCGGAACCTGGAATACGATACGAGAATGGAAAAACGTCGCAACCACCTGTGGCACGTGGCCGGGGAACATTTGACCCATTGGTCGGTCGCGGGCGCGATCCTCGCCGCGACGGGGGCGGCGCCGGAACACTGGTTTGCGACGTTTCTGGACAAGGTGCATCTGCCTCGCGGAGATCTGCCGCCCTGGCTCGCGCATCTGGACTATCGCCTTGTCGCGGTAATCGTCGGCCTATCGGTCATTGTTGGCGACAATCTTTGGCGCCATCATCGGCACGCCGCGCCGATGCCGACCGCCGTTGCGCCGTTGGCACCGGAAATACCGACAACGCTGGCGGTCCCGGCCGCTCCGGAGCTGCCGGACAAACCATCCATCGCCGTTTTGGCCTTCGACAACATGAGCGGCGATCCCGAACAGGAGTATTTCTCCGACGGTATCTCGGAAGACATCATAACTCAGTTGTCGCGCAGCCCGAGGTTTTTCGTCATCGCCCGAAACTCCAGCTTCTTCTACAAAGGGCGCGGGATCGGCATCAAGCAGATTGCGCGGGAGCTGGGCGTTCGCTACGTGCTGGAGGGCAGTGTCCGCCGCGACTCCGAGCGTATTCGCATAAACGCGCAGTTGATCGATGGGGAGTCCGGCAACCACATCTGGGCGGAGAAGTACGATCACCCCATCGCCGCCATCTTCGCCGTGCAAGACGAAATGACCGGCGCGGTGGCGCGCGCAATCGAGCCCGCCATATCTCGCCTCGAGCATGAGAGGCTTTCAAGGAAGCCACCGGAAAGCCTTGGCGCGTGGGAGGCCTACCAACTCGGCCTGTGGCACGAGGCAAAACACACCGCGGCCGATAACGCGCGGGCACGCGAGCACTTTCAGCGGACAATAGATCTCGATTCCAGGTTCGTACCGGCTTACGATCATCTCGCGGGCACCTATCTGGCCGAAGGCATAGTTTATGCGTCGCTTCCAATATCGGAGGCCGTTCGTTTGAGCCGGCGTCAGGCCGAAATAGCCCTGTCAATTGACCCACAAGCACCCGAAGCACACCACGCCATGGGGTTCACCTTGATTATCAGCGGGGACCTTGTCTCCGGGTCAGCACATTTCGAGCAAGGACTATCGATCGATCCGAACAATTTCCGCAACCGGCATCAATATGCGGGGGCGCTCCTTTTCAGTGGCCGGTTCATCGAGGCCCGCGCTGTTTTGTCGGATCTCCTGCGTCTCAATCCGCTCCCCGACGCCTTCGCGCCGCTTCGAACCGCTCTCGTTGTGAGCTATTACCTCGAGGCCGATTATGCCAATGCCGAGCAGGCGGGGCGACGCGCAATCGCCGCGCATCCAGGGCATCCATGGGCCTATCGCTGGCTGGCAGCCGCCCTTGGGCAGCTCGGCCGAACCGACGAGGCGAGCGAAGCATTGCGTAAGGCTATCGAGCTATCACCCCGGTCCTTCCATTTCTACGCGGCCGAACGACCGCCCTGGATGCGTCCCGAAGATCATCGACGAATGCAGGAAGGTCTGCGAAAGGCTGGGTGGACCGGATGAACGGCGTCGCCGTTTTCGAGCCGAAGCAGCCCGATTGCGTCCGGCCACGGTCAGGCATCAGGTCGTCGGGGGCGAAAATCCAGGGACGGTCGGTAGGCCCGATTCAAACCAGCCGCCCGCCCAGCCGCGCTCGCCGCCCTCAGTGCAACAGCACCGCCGCGAGCACCACGCCAAAATTATACAACACATGCAGCACCACCGCCGGCCGTATCGAACGATACCGCAGCCGCAGCCAGCACGCCCCGAGCGCCATCAGCGACACATCCAGAAACCCCGGCGGGTAGGCCAGCTTCTCCGGCGCGTGCACCGCCACGAACAGCGCCGTCGTCACCGCGACCGCCCAGCCCGCCCCCCAGCGCGCGGCAAAAGCAGCGAAGGCGGCGCCGCGAAAGATGAACTCCTCGGCCAGCGGCGCGCCGAGCACCACCAGGATCATCGCCGGCACCAGCATCGGCCCCGGCGCAAGCAGGGCGTCGAAGGCGGACTGCCCGGGCGGATGCGGCGGGACGGGGATGATGCGGAACACCAGCGCCGCGGCGCCGACGCAGCCCAGCGCCACCGCCACCGCGGCGGGATAGGCGCCGGCGCCGGCGCGGGCCCAGCCGATGCCCTCCGGCCCGCCTTCGGCCAACAGCGGGCGCGCCCGCCGCAGCACATAGTACCAGGCCCAGAGTGCCGCGAGCGCGTAGGCCGCGATCGCGGTCGCGGCGATGAAGGCCGCCGGCGGCGGCGGCAGGTCCAGAACCCCGAGCGGCCGGTGCGCCGCCGCCACCCGCAGGCCATGGACGAATCCGGTGGACAGGGCGCGCGCGAACACGGCGCCGGCGCCGATCCCCACCTGGAGCAGCAGAAACCCCGCCACCACGATCAGCCCTTGCACCGGGCCGAAGCGGCGCGGCCCCCCAAAGGCACCCCCGGGGGGCGCGGCTTCGGGCGGCGGCACCGCCCAGGGATTGGGCGCGGTCTCCGGTGCTACGGCGAAGGGATCGGCTGGCGGCGGCGCGGGGTCGGTCATCTTCGTGTCTCGGTCCCCCGTTTGCCTGTGCATCCCCGAGGGCGGCTTCCGGGGAATGATCCCGCCGGTCGGGCCAGGCGTTTGGTCCGACCCCCGCCGCGCTCCCGCGCGCGCCTGCCTGGCCTGCATAACCCGCGTTGGCCGGACGCGCCAAATCTCTCGCCCCCGACTGAAGGGGGGGCAGGCGGCCGCTGGGCACCGGAATCCGATAGTCGGGAATGCTTATCTTCGTTACCGATATGCCGCCCAAGGGAACGACCCCCCTGGGGAATGCCGGCGGTGAGCAAGAGCCTGGTCCCACTTTCGTGCGTGGCACACCAGGACATTCCCAACATCGCCGACG
>JAKAZN010000450.1 GCA_021815835.1 Pseudomonadota bacterium | reverse complement strand
CAGTTGATCCCGGCATGGTGCTCGTTGGAAATCACGTTGATTCCAAGCTCGTCGCACAGCAGGAATTCGTCCAGCACCTCGTGGTACAGATCCGCCGCGTGGCGCGGATCGACATAATGGTTGGGCAGGCTGGCGCGCACGGAATCCGCTTTCGCCAGCACATCCTCCGGCACGAACGGATAGGGACATTCGCACAGATACCAGGCTTTCATCGCACGGATCCCCGTTTCACTGGCGGTTGAGGAAAGCGGCCACGGCGGCGGCGAAGGCGGCGGGCTGCTCGCGTTCCGGATGGTGCCCGGCGCCGTCGATCAGCGCGAAGCCCGCGTCCGGAATCGTTTGGGCGAAGAAGCGGCCGTAATCGGGGCTGACCACCTGGTCCGCCGCCCCCCACAGTATTTGCGTGGGCACGGCGATGCGATGCAGCCAGGCGTGCAGGCGCGGGTTGTACATGTGCGGGTCCCACCCATACAGGCACAGCGCGTCGCGCGAGCGCGCATGGCGGATCAGCGCCGCGTCGGTCATGGCGTCGTAGTCCGGCGCCTTCGCGGGATCGGCCCAGCTGCGCCGGGCCACCTCGCGCGGATGGGTGTTGAAGAAATCCATGATGTCGCGAGTCAGCGGATCGGCGCTGATCCTGATCCCCAGCGCGTCCGCCAGGACCAGCTTGCCGATCCGATGCGGGCAGGCCAGCGCCAGTTCGGCGGCGATCCAGCCGCCGAAGGAGCAGCCGATCACGACCGGCGCCGGCTGCATATCCTCCAGCAGCGCGGCGTAGAAATTCACGAGGTCGAACATCGTCTCGAACCCGTCGGGACGCGGCGAGCCGCCGAAGCCGGGATGGGAGGGCGCGAGTACCGCACCGTGCCGCGCCAGCGCGTCCAGCACCGCGGCGTCCGGGTCCAGCGGATCGGGACCGTGCAGGAACAGGATCGGCCGGCCACTGCCGCGCGCGAGCGTCTCCACCGTGATGCCATCGACGGTGCGGGCGATCGCCCCCGCCGCCACCGGCGCGAGCAACGCGTTGTCTGCCATGCGTTTCCCCGTAATGCTTGCGTGCGATCGGGCTTCGCGACCCGTTGCGACCGAGCTTAGGGCTTGGCGGTGCCAGCCGGAAACCACATAATCGAGATATCTTCCATCCGATTTTGAGATTGCTCGATGGACCTGCGGCAACTGCGCTACTTCGTCGCCATCGCCGAGGCGGGCAGCCTGAGCGCCGCCGCCGACGGCCTCGGCGTCGCGCAATCGGCGCTGAGCCGGCACCTGGCGGGGCTGGAGCACGCGCTCGGCGCGCGGCTGTTCGATCGCGGCCGGCGCGGGGTCAGCCCGACCGGGGCGGGCGTCGTGCTGCTCGGCCGGGCGCGGGCGATCCTGGCGGAGATCGAGGCGACCCGGGCGGAACTGACCGCCGGGGCGGGACAGTTGCGCGGGCGAGTGGCGATCGCGACGTCGTCCTCGGTCGCGAACGCGCTCTATGGTCCTTTGGCGCTGCGCCTTTCGCGCGAGCATCCGGGGCTGATGCTCGATTTCCACGAGGGCCAGGATGATCTGATCGAACGGCTGGCGCAGGGGCGGCTCGATCTGGCGATCGTCACGACGTCGGACCGGTCGGGGCTGGTGTCGTTCCGGCCGTTATATGCCGAGCCGGTCTGGCTGATCGGTCCCGCGGGCGATTCGATGCTGGGCCCTGGACTGAGCTCGGAGTCGATCACGCTGGAGCAGGCGCTGGGCCGCGAACTCGTGCTGCCGGTGGGAGAGGCGAGCCTTGCCTGGCTGCACGAGCGCTGCCGCATGCTTGATCTGGTGCCGCGCTGCCGGCTGCATGCCGAGAGCCTGGACACGATCCGCGAGTTGGTCCGGCTCGGTCTCGGCTGCGCGCTTTTGCCCTATGCGGCGATGGCACCGGAGCTGACCGCGGGGACGTTCGCGGGGGCGCCGATCCAGGGCTTCGAGCTGGTGCGCCGCCTGGGCACGCCGCGGGGGCGCGGGCACGGGCGGGCGGCGCGGGTCGTGGCGGACGCGATCACCGATGAGGTGACACGGCTGATCCGGGCCGGGGCCATCCCCGGCGCGCGCCCGATCGGGCCGTAAGGGGCTTCACCCAAGCCGCATTCGCGCGCAGCATCCGCGCAACGAGGGGGACCGAACCGCGCATGATGCTCATCGAAGCCGACGGCAAGGCCCTCTTCGCCGCCTCTGGAATCGCCGTGCCGCCCGGCATCGAGGCCGCCACCGCCGATCCTCCCCCCCTCCCCGGCCCCGGCCCCTGGATGGTGAAGGCACAGCTCCCCGCCGGCGGGCGCGGCAAGGCCGGGCTGATCCGACGCTGCGCGGATGCCTCCGCGGTGCGGGCCGCCTTGCGGGACCTGCTCGGCGCGACGCATCGCGGGCACCCTGTGCGGTCCTGCCTGATCGAGAACCTGGCCGCCGGGGCCGAGCATTATCTGGCGGTGATGCTGGATCCGGCCAGCCATGGGCTGCGTCTGCTCTACCGGCCGTCCGGCGGCGTGGAGGTGGAAGCCGCCGGCACGCTCGCCGGCACGCTCTGCGCGCCGGATGAGGCCGCGCTGGACGCGGCGATCGCGCGGACCATTCCCCACCCCGCGATCGCCGCCACCGCCCGCGCGCTCGGCCGGCTGTTGCTCGACCAGGAGCTGATGCTGGCCGAGATCAATCCGCTGTTCGTGACGGAACGGGCGGCCGTGGCAGGCGATGCCAAGGTGGTGATCGATCTCAATGCCCTGCCCCGCCAGCCCGGGCTCGCGGCATTGCTCACCGCGCGGCCGGCGGCGTACCCGGACGCCATCCGCAAGTTCGAATCGGGTTTCGATTATGTGGAGATCGATCCCAACGGCTCGATCGGCCTGCTCACCACCGGCGCGGGCCTGTCGATGATGCTGATCGACGAGCTTACCGCGCGCGGCGCCAGGCCGCTCAATTTCTGCGACATCCGCACCTCCATGCTGCGCGGCTCGCCCGAGCGGATCATCGCCGCACTGGGCTGGATGGCGGCGCGGCCCTCGTTGCGCGTGGTGCTGGTGAACATCTTCGCCGGC
>JAKAZN010000449.1 GCA_021815835.1 Pseudomonadota bacterium | reverse complement strand
ATAGGCGAGCAGCACCGGCGCCTCGAAGCCCGGGATCAGCCGCTTGTAGCTGTTGGTCGCCGGGTTGGTGAAGGCGTTCAGCGCCTTGGCGTGCTTGATGATGCCGCCGATGTAATAGAGCGCCATCTCCGACAGATCGGCATAGCCGTTGCCGGCGAACAGCGGCTTGCCCGCCTTCCAGATCGACTGGTGGCAATGCATCCCCGAGCCGTTATCGCCATAGATCGGCTTCGGCATGAAGGTCGCCGTCTTGCCGTAGCTGTGCGCGACGTTGTGGATGCAGTACTTGTAGATCTGAAGATGGTCGGCCATCTTCACCATCGGGCCGAACTTCATGCCGAGTTCGTGCTGGCTTTGCGCCACCTCGTGGTGGTGCTTCTCGATCACCACGCCCATCTCGCCCATGGTGGACAGCATCTCGGCGCGCAGGTCGCTGTCGGCGTCCACCGGCGGGACCGGGAAATACCCGCCCTTGACCGCCGGGCGATGGCCCATGTTGCCTTCCGGATAATCCTTCGTGCTGGCCTGCGGGCCTTCCTGGCTGTCCAGCTGGAACATGCCGTAATTGCCGCCGGTGCCGAACTTCACGCTGTCGAAGATGAAGAACTCGGCCTCGGGCCCGAAGAACACCGAATCGCCGATGCCCGAGGATTTGACATAGGCCTCGGCCTTCTTGGCGGTGGAGCGCGGATCGCGGTTATAGGCCTGGCCCGTGGAGGGTTCGACGATATCGCAGATCAGGATCAGGCTCGGCTTGGCCGCGAACGGATCCATTGTCGCCGTTTCCGGATCCGGCATCAGGATCATGTCGGACTCGTTGATCGCCTTCCAGCCGGCGATCGAAGAGCCGTCGAACATGATGCCGTCCTTGAACGTCTCCTCCTCGATCGTGGAGACGTGCTGCGCGGTGTGCTGCCACTTGCCGCGCGGGTCGGTGAACCGCAGGTCCACGTATTCGACGGAATGCTCCTTGAGCATCGCCATCACCTTGCCGACGGCCTCGCCCTCGCCGCTGCCAGCCCGCTTCGCCATGAATGTGATCCTTGGTGTTCTGGTTGCAAAAACCCGCGCCCGGCGCCCGCACGGGGCTCCAGCCGCGGACAAAACACGCCACGGGACCGCGCAAACCGGCCCGGGCGCTGGTTCGTCGGGTCAGATCCATCCGCCGCCGGCGCGCATACCGGCAGCCCGGCTCAGATCGCGGCTTCGCCGCGCTCACCGGTGCGGATACGGATGACCTCCTCCACCGAGGAGATGAAAATCTTGCCGTCGCCGATCCGCCCGGTCCGGGCGGCGCCGATGATCGCCTCCACCGCGCGTTCGACGAGGCCGTCCTCGCACACCACCTCGATCTTCACCTTGGGCAGGAAATCCACCACGTATTCGGCGCCGCGATAAAGCTCGGTGTGGCCCTTCTGCCGCCCGAACCCCTTCGCCTCCACCACCGTGATGCCCTGCAAGCCTACCTCGTGCAGCGCCTCCTTCACCTCGTCCAGTTTGAACGGCTTGATGACGGCCTCGATCTTCTTCATGGCCATACCCGGACCGTTCCGGGCCCCCTGCTCTGTGCATGCACCGTGCCAACCCCGTGACGAGCCGGCAACGGCCCCTGCCTGTGGACCGTTCCCCGTCCTTAGCCCAGAGCCTGGGCGCCGACCAGCCACCTTGCCCGCGATTTGAGCAAGCAATTGACCGCCGCCCCCCGCCCGGATACGGCCCGGCGCGGGAGGACCCTTCGCACGTGAAACCCGCCAACGCCCGCCTCGCCGCGCTCGGCACCACCATCTTCACCGTCATGTCCGCGCTCGCCGCCGAGCACGACGCGATCAATCTCGGCCAGGGCTTCCCCGACACCGACGGGCCGGAGGACCTGCTCGACGAGGCCGCCCGCGCGCTCCGGGAAGGGCCGAACCAGTACCCGCCGATGCCCGGCCTGCCGGAGCTTCGCGCGGCCGTCGCCGCCCATGACCGGCGCTTCTACGACCTGCCCGCCACGCCGGCCCAGGTGGTGGTGACCTGCGGCGCCACCGAGGCGATCGCCGCCTGCCTGATGGCCCTGCTCGACCCCGGCGACGAGATCGTGCTGATCGAGCCGCTGTACGACACCTACCTGCCGATGGTGCGCGCGCTCGGGGCAATTCCCCGGCTGGTCCGGCTGGACCCGCCCGACTGGGCGCTGCCGCGCGCGGCCCTCGCCGCCGCTTTCGGGCCGCGCACCAAGGCGATCCTGCTCAACTCACCGATGAACCCCACCGGCAAGCTGTTCACCCGGGCGGAGCTGGAATTCGTGGCCGAGCTGCTCGCCCGCCACGACGCCTACGCGATCTGCGACGAGGTCTATGAGCACATCGTCTTCGACGGCCTCCGCCACATCCCGCTGATGACCCTGCCGGGGATGGCGGAGCGGACCCTGCGGATCGGCTCCGCCGGCAAGACGTTCTCGATGACCGGCTGGAAGGTGGGCTACGTGACGGCGCCGGCCGCGCTGGCGCCGATCGTGGCCAAGGCGCACCAGAACCTCACCTTCGCCACCGCGCCCAACCTGCAACGCGCGGTGGCGCTGGGCCTGGCCAAGGACGCCGCCTACTTCGCCGGCCTGGCGGCGGCACTGCAAGGCAAGCGGGACCGGCTGGCCGGAGGGCTGGCCGCGCTCGGGATGGACGTGCTGGCGTGCCATGGGAGTTATTTCGTCACCGCCGATTTCCGCCCGCTGGGGTTCGCCGGCGACGATGTCGCGTTCTGCCGCCATATCACCGAAACGGCGCGGGTGACGGCGGTGCCGGTGACAGCGTTCTACGATGGCGCCGACCCGCCCCGGACCTATGCGCGATTCGCGTTCTGCAAGCAGGATGCGGTGCTGGACGAGGCGGTGGCGCGGCTCGCGCGCCGGTTCAAGCCCGGTCAATAGGTCGGGTAGCTCCGCGGCCAGGTGATCTGCCCCGCCGGCCCGGGCGGCGAGGGCGGACCCTTCTTGCCGCACCCCGCCAAGGTCAGCAGCAGCATCGCGCACACCAGAAGTCGCATCCCCCTCATCCCAGTGCCTCCAGCCATCGCGCCGCCGCCGCCG
>JAKAZN010000448.1 GCA_021815835.1 Pseudomonadota bacterium | reverse complement strand
CGCAACCGCCGCGCCCGGCCCCGCGCGCCAGGCCTGAAACGCGTACCACGCCAGGCCGATCCATTCGTGGAATGCGAAATAGCTGTCCCGCCACGCCCCCGCCGTGGGGACGAGCACGAACGGCCAGGCATCCAGCGCCACCGGCGCCGCCGTCACCGTCAGGCCGAAATGGTGGAATGCCAGGATCGCCCGCCGCTCGTGCCAGCCATCGGTCACCAGATAGACCGAGCCGATCCCCGCCCGCCGCAGGATCGGCGCGCTGAATTGCGCGTTCTGCCAGGTGGTCGCGGAGCGCGCCTCCACGAACCGCACCGGCACGTGGAACTCCGCGCGCAGCGCGGATGCCATCTGCACCGCGATCGGCTCCTTGTGCCGTCCGCCGAGCACCCCGCCGGTCACCAGGATCGGCAGATGCGTCCGCCGATAGAGCCGTGCCCCCGCCCACATCCGTTGCAGGGTGATCGGCCCCGGCTCCTCGTCCGGACCCGGGCCGCGCAGATGCGTGACCTCGGCACTCAGGATCACGATCGCCTGGGGAGGATCGGCGGGCGGCGGGGCGAGCGGCAGGCCGAGTTCCAGCGAGATCAGCAATGCCTGCGAGACGGCCGGCAGCGACAGCAGCAGCATCGCGACCAGCGCCCCGCCGGTCAGCATCGGGCCCGCGCGCCGGAACCGCTTGCGCAACGCCAGCCCGGCCAGGGCCACGAGGATCAGATTCGGCGGCGGCACGACCAGGAAGGTCAGGAAACCGCGCAGATTCACGTGCGCTCCAGCCTGAGCCCGGCGTCCAGCCAGGCCCGCACCCCCGCCAGCCCCGCCCGCAACGGCATCGGCGGGCCGAGCCCCAGGGCGGCGCGGGCGGCATCCGGGCAGCCGACCGAATGGCGGATATCCCCCGGGCGCGCCGGTCCCTCCCGGATCACGGCGGTCCCGCCCTCCAGCGCCGCCAGTTCCGCGGCCAGCGCGCGGATCGAGGTGGCGATCCCGGTGCAGACATTGAACACGAGGGCCTGCGGCACCGCGGGGGTCGTGATGCGCCCCGCCGCGTCCCCCGGCCCGATCCGCCCCATGGCCGCGCGCAACGCCGCCACCACGTCGGCGACAGCGACGAAATCGCGCGTCTGGCCGCCATCGCCGAACACCTCGACCGGCTCGCCCCGGCGCAGTTGCCCGGCGAAGATCGAAATCACGCCGGAATAGGGCGATCCCGGGTCCTGGCGCGGCCCATAGACGTTGAAAAAACGCAGGCCGACATTCGCCACCCCGAACACGCGCGCTGCCACCGCCGCGTGCAGTTCGCCGCCGAGCTTGTCGGCGCCATAGGCCGAAAGTGGCCTGGTGGGCGCGGTCTCGGTGATCGGCTGGTCCGGGCAATCCCCATAGACCGCGGCCGAGGACGCATAGACCACCGGCACCCCCCGCGCCCGCGCCGCGTCCAGCACCGCGATCGTGCCGCCCAGATTGACCCGATGCGTGCCCAGCCAATCCTCGGCGGCGCGCGCGACCGAGGCGATCGCGGCGAGATGGAAGCACCCATCCACGCCCGCCATCGCCGCGCGCACGGTCCCCGGATCGGCCACGTCGCCCACGATCAGCCGCGCCGCCGCGGGCAGGTTTTCCCGCCGCCCCGTGGACAGATCGTCCAGCACCCGCACCTTCGCGCCGGCGCCCGCCAGCGCGTCCACGAGATGCGAGCCGATGAAGCCGGCCCCGCCGGTGACGAGAAACCGCGCCATCGTCAAAGATCGCCCGCGCGCGCGAAGGCCACGCCCATCGCACCGAGCCGCGCCCGCGCCGCCTCGCCCGACGTGCCGCCGCCCGGCAGCGGCATCGCGATCGCCCGGCAGGCATCCTCGATCACCGTCACCGCGAAGCCGAGCCGCCTTGCGTCCTCCGCGGTCCAGGCGACGCAGAAATCCGCCGCCAGGCCGGCCAGGAACAGATGCCGCGCGCCGATCGCGGCCAGCCAGCCGGCCAGCCCCGTCGGCGTGGTCCGGTCGTTTTCGAAAAATCCCGAATAGCTGTCGATCGCCGGGTCCATGCCCTTGCGGAAGACCGCGCGCAGCCGGCGCTGATCGAGCGCGGGATGCAATTCGGCCCCCGCGCTGCCGGCGATCGCATGATCCGGCCACAGGACCTGCGGGCCGTAGGGCAGGCCGATGGTCTCGAACGCCGCCCGCCCCGGATGGGCGGATGCGAAGGAATGATGGCCGGGCGGATGCCAGTCCTGGGTCGCGAAGGCGGCGCAATAGCGGCCGTCCAGCAGCCGGTTGATCGGTGCCAGCACCGCGTCTCCGTTCGGGACCGGCAATTCTCCGCCCGGCATGAAGCACGGCTGCGCGTCGATCACCCCGAGCACCTCATCGCGCGCGCGCGCACTGCCCATCGCCCCGCCTTTCGTTCCCGGCGCCTTTCGATTCCGGGCGCGGACGCAGCTTGCCCTATCCGCCGGAAGGTTCAAACTGCCCGAACCACCGCCGCACCAAAAAGGGGAGACAATTCATGAGGCGACTCCGACGGGCCCTGCTGGGCCTGCTCCTGAGTGCCGCCGCGCTGCCGCTGGCCGCGCGCGCCGCAACCTTCCGCTGGGCCAACAACGGCGACGTGACGGGGATGGACCCCGACACCCTGGAGGAGACGGTCCAACTCTCCTTCCTGGCCAACATCTACGAGCCGCTGATCCAGCGCGATCAGGATCTGAAGCTGATCCCCGGCCTCGCGGTGAAATGGCGCCAGGTCAGCCCGACCGTCTGGCGCTTCCATCTGCGCCCCGGGGTGAAATGGCAGGACGGCACGCCCTTCACCGCCGATGACGTGGTGTTCTCCTTCCAGCGCATCGAGGCCAAGACCTCGCAGATGCGCAACGCGCTCGGGATGGTGCAGGAGATCCGCAAGATCGACCCGCTCACGATCGAGGTCGTCACCAAGACGCCGGACCCGATCTTCCCGCAGGAGCAGACCAACTTCCTGATCATGAGCAAGGCGTGGTCCGAAAAACACGGCGCCGCGGTGCCCGTGGTCCAGGGCACCGGGCAGAACTACGCCACCCTGCACGCGATGGGCACCGGC
>JAKAZN010000447.1 GCA_021815835.1 Pseudomonadota bacterium | reverse complement strand
GCGGTGCTCAGCGCGCGGCGGCGGGAAAAGGCGCTCATCGCCGAACCCCTTGATCCAGGTCAATGGCAGCCGTGCTGCACTGCGGGAAAAGCCCGCCACCGCCAGGACGAAACGGCGTCCGACGGGCAGGCACCAACGAACCCGTCGCGCCGGCGGACCGGATGGCGCGGCCAGCAATCGCACCGGTCAGGGCGGCCCCGAACCGGAAAGGAGACACTGCCATGCGCCATCCATCCCGCGCCCACCCGGCGCCTCGCATCGGGAGCGCGACCTGATGCGCGCGCTCCCCCGACTGCTCGGCGTTGCCGCGCTGCTCGCCCCGATCGCCGTGATCAGCCTCGCCCATGCCGCCGATCCCGCTGCCGGGAAGCAGGTCTTCCAGCAGCAATGCGCGATCTGCCATGCCGACAAGCCGGGCGTGAACAAGATCGGCCCGTCCCTGTTCGGCGTGGTCGGCCGCCACACCGGATCGGAGCCGGGCTACAGCTATTCAGTCGCCAACAAGAACGCGAATATCGTCTGGACCGCTTCGGTGCTGGATGCGTATCTCGACCATCCGCAGAAGATCGTGCCCGGCACCAAGATGCCCTATGGCGGCCTGCACAACGCCACCAAGCGCGCCAACCTGATCGCCTTCCTCGAAACGTTGAAGGCCCCGGGTGCGGTGGCAACCACGCCGGCCCCGGCGAAGCCGCACGTTCTCGGCCAGACGGCGGCACCCGGCGCGACCAACGGATGACAGCTTCCATGCGGCGCGTCGCCCGCCCCGGGTGACGCCGCCGCCCGCCTCTGCCATGGTTCCCCCCTGGCCGCGCGCGGCGGTATCGGAGGGACCCAATCCATGAAAATCGGCTTCATCGGCGTCGGCAACATGGGCGGACCCATGTGCCGCAACATCGTCCGCAACACCAATCACGACGTGACGGTGTTCGATCTTAACCCCGACGCGATCGCCGCCTGCACCGCAATCGGCGCCGCCGCCGGCGCGTCCGCGAAATCCGTCGCCGCCGCCTGCGACGTGATCTTCACCTCCCTGCCGATGCCAAAACATGTGGAGGAAGTGGCGCTCGGCCCCGACGGCATCGCCGCGAACGCCCGCCCCGGCAGCGTGCATATCGATCTCTCCACCAATTCCCCCACCACCGCCCGGCGCGTCCATGCCGGGATGGCGGCGAAGGGCATCGGAATGCTGGAAGCCCCCGTCTCCGGCGGCGTGCCGCGCGCGACGGACGGCACCATCGTCATCATGGTGGGCGGCGATCCGGCGCTGTTCGAGGCAAACCTGCCCGTGCTGAAATCCTTCAGCAAGGAGGTGATCCATGTCGGCCCCGTCGGCATGGGATCGGTGGCGAAGCTCTGCAACAACATGCTGGCGTTCTGCAATGCCGCCGCGGCGTCCGAGGCGCTGCTGCTCGGCGCCACCGCCGGCATCGACGTGCACAAGCTCTACGACGTGATCTCCAACGCCTCGGGCAATTCGGATGCGTTCCGTGCCCTCGGCCCGAAGGCGTTCGCGCGCAATTTCAAGCCCGGCTTCGCGCTTGATCTTGCCCACAAGGATCTGCGCCTGGCGCTGGAGATGGCCGACGAGGTCGGCATGCCCGGCATGATCGCGCCCCAGGTGATGACCCTGATGCGGATGGCGCGCGCGCACGGCATGGGCGCCGATGATTCCAGCTCGGTGCTACGGGTCTATGAGCAGGCGCTGGGCCGCGAGGTCAAATAGCCCCGGGCGCGTCAGCCCGCGCCGCCGATATCGCGCCGGCAGAACCCCTCCGGCCAGTCGATCCGCCCGACCGCTGCATAGGCGCGCGCGCGCGCGTGGCCGAGATCGGCGCCGGTCGCGCACACATTCAGCACCCGCCCGCCGGCGGCCACCAGCCGCCCCGCCGGATCGCGCGCCGTGCCGGCATGAAACACGCGCACATCCGCCAGCGCGGCGACCTCGTCCAGCCCACCGATCGCGCTGCCGCGTTCCGGCGCCTCGGGATAGCCCCGCGCGGCCAGCACCACCGCGATCGCGGCGTGATCGTGCCAGCGCAGATCGAAATGTCCGAGCTCGCCCTCGCACGCCGCCAGCAGCGCCGGCAGCAGGTCTGATTTGAGCCGCGCCAGCAGCACCTGGCATTCCGGATCCCCGAACCGCACGTTGAACTCGATCAGTTTCGGACCCGCATCGGTCAGCATCAGCCCGGCGAACAGGATGCCGCGGAACGGCGTCCCGCGCGCCGCCATCGCGGCCAGCGCGGGACGGATGATGCGCGTCATGATCTCGGCCTCCAGCGCGTCCGTCATCTCCGGCACCGGCGAGAACGCCCCCATCCCGCCGGTGTTCGGGCCGGTATCGCCGTCCCCCACCCGCTTGTGATCGCGCGCCGCGCCGAGCGGCAGCGCGTGCGCCCCATCGCACAGCGCGAAGAACGAAATCTCCTTCCCGACCAGACATTCCTCGATCACCACCGTGGCTCCGGCCTCGCCCAGCGCGCGATCCGTCATGATCGTTTCGATCGCAGCCAGTGCCTCGGCCGTCGTCGCCGCCACCACCACGCCCTTGCCGGCCGCCAGGCCGTCCGCCTTCACCACCACCGGCGCGCCGCGCCGCGCGACCGCCGCGCGCGCCTGTTCCGCCGTCGCGCAGATTTCCCACGCTGCCGTGGGCAGATCGGCCTCCGCGCACAGCGCCTTGGTGAAGCTCTTGGAGGATTCCAGCCGCGCCGCCGCCGCACTCGGCCCGCAGCAGGGAATGCCGGCGGCCGTCATCGCATCCGTGACCCCCAGCGCGAGCGGGGCTTCCGGCCCCGGCAGCACCAGATCGATCGCGTGGGCGCGCGCGAAATCCACCAGCGCGGCAATGTCGGTTGCCCCGATCGGCACGCAGGTCGCGATCTCGGCGATCCCCGGATTGCCCGGGGCGCAGAACAGCGTCCCGAGCAGCGGGCTCGCCGCCAGTGCCCAGCACAGCGCGTGCTCCCGCCCGCCCGACCCGATCACCAGCACCCGCATCCGCCCGCTCCTTCGCCCGCGGTTGCGATAGAGGCCCGGCCCCGCGGCGGCAAGGCCCCGACTGTCAACGCAA
>JAKAZN010000446.1 GCA_021815835.1 Pseudomonadota bacterium | reverse complement strand
TCGTCACCGCGCCCGCGACGCGGAAGAGACGCCCCCCATCGGCCCCCGATGCGCCACCTTGGATGAAAATGTCCCCGTGGCCCGCCAACGGGGCATTCCATGCGCGTCTATCGCGAACCCCGTGTGATGCGCGGCCGGCAGAAGGAAGATCAAACCGCAAAGAACGCAAAGAATCGCCCTGCCGCCCGCGCCACGCAACGCCGCCCCGCCCAATTGCCTTCGCTTCGCCATGAACCGGGAGGGTAATAGGTGCCGTCATCCCTCCACCGCCGGACCCGCACCCCTCCCCGCCCGATGATGCTCCGCAAGGCCCCGGCCGCTTCCGGTTCCACCATGATCGCCGCGCTCGCGCTCGGCGCCCCGTCGCTCTCCCCGCTCGCGCGTCAGCGGGCGATGTTCGCGTTCCTCTGCTTCGTCTGGGGCACCACCTGGCTGGCGATGAAGGTGGGCATCGCCACCGTGCCGCCGGGTTTGTTCGCCGGCACGCGCTGGACCGTCGCCGGGCTGGCGCTGCTCGGCTGGCGGCGCGCGCAGGGCCACCACATGGGCGTGCCGCGGCGGCTGATCCCACGCCTGCTGGCGGCCTCGGTGCTGCTGGTCGCGATCAACCAGGTGATCCAGCTCTACGGGCTGCGCTACGTCCCGGCGGGACTCGCCACCGTCATCTCCGCCGCCCTCACGCCGATCTCCTTGCTGGGCTTCGGCGTGCTCGCGGGGCAGGAGCGGTTCAACGCCCGCCAGGGCGCGGCGCTGGCGCTCGGCATCGGCGGCATCCTGGTGCTGTTCGGGCCGAAGGCGCTGGCCGGCACCCTGGGCTGGCGGGAGGTCGCGGGCGCCGGCGGCGTCATCATCGGCACGCTGTCCTATTCCGCCGGCTCCATCATCGCCCGGCCGATGATGCGCACCGTGCCCCCGGCCGAGGTCGCGGCGATGACCAATCTGGTCGGCGGCGGCATGTTGCTGATCGGATCGCTGTTGTTCGAGCCAGGCTCGCTCGCCGCCGCGTCGGGCCATTGGGGCTGGCCCGCCTTCGGCGCCTGGCTCTATCTGCTGCTGCCCGGCTCGCTCGGCGCCACCCTGATCTATTTCCTGCTGGTGCGCGATTGGGGCGCCAGCCGCACCGGCACCTACGCCTTCATCTCCCCGGTGATCGGCGTCGTGCTGGCGATGCTGCTGTTCGGCGAGCATGTCGGGATCGCCGACGTGATGGGCATGGGCCTGATGCTGGGCGCGGCGGGGCTTGTGCTGCGGCGGTGATCTCGGCGCGCCCGCCGCGCTCTGCTACACCCCGGCCCATGGATGCCGCCTCCCCGGCGCTGGTGCGCCTCGCCCATGTCGAGCCGACCACGCGCGCCCTGCTCGCCCGGCTGTGGCGGGAGGATATCCGCGTCCACCTGCCGCGCCTGCTGCTGATCCTGGGCCTCACCGCGATCATGGCCGGCGCGACCGCGCTCTATCCGGTGGTGATCGATCACGCCTTCAGCATGTTCACCGCCCGCGACCAGCGCATCCTGTATCAGGTCCCGGCGCTGGTGGTGGCGATCACGAGCATCAAGGCGCTGGCGCAGTATTTCCAGAACGTGCAGGTGCAGGGCACCGTCCTGCTGGTGATCCGCGGCCTGCAGGGGCGCATGTTCGCCCATCTCGCCCGCGCCGATCTCGCGCGCGTGGAGCGCGAGGCGCCGGCGCAGCTCGCCGCCCGCTTCACCACCGACGCGACCGTCATCCGCGACGCGCTCACCCGCGCGGTGAACGGATTGGCCGACGGGATCACCGTGATCGGCCTGATCGGCTCGATGTTCTATCTGGATTGGGAGCTCAGCCTGATCGGCGCGGTGCTCTATCCGCTCGCCGCGCTGCCGATCCAGCGCATCGGCCGGCGCGTGCGCCGCGCTTCGGGCGGGATGCAGGAGCGCATGGGAGAGGCCGCGGCGCTGTTGAACGAGAGCTTCGCCCAGGCCCGCACGGTGCGCGCCTACCGGCTGGAAGAGGCGGAGACCGCGCGCGCCGAGCGCGCCTTTGCCCAGCTTACGCGCGCGCTGTTGCGCATGACCCGCTCGCGCGCCGCGGTGGATCCGGTGCTGGAGGTGCTGGGCGGGGCCGCGGTCGCGCTGGTGATCGGCTTCGCCGGCTGGCGCGCGGCGGTGGGCGGACACACGATCGGCAATTTCACCGGCTTCGTCGCCGCCTTGCTGATCGCCTCGCGGCCTTTGCGCGCGCTCGGAAGCCTGAACGCGGCGGCGCAGGAGGGGATGGCCGGGCTGATCCGCGTCTTCGCGGTGATCGACGAGGCGCCCGGCATCGTCGACAAGCCAGGCGCGGTCGCGCTGCCGGCGGGCCGGGGCGCGGTGGTGTTCGACGATGTGCGCTACATCTATGCCGATGGCCGGGCGGGGCTGAGCGGGCTCAGTTTCGTTGCCGCGCCGGGCACCACGGTCGCATTGGTGGGGCCGTCGGGGGCGGGGAAATCGACCGCGCTCGCGCTGATCCCCCGGCTGCATGAAGCCTCCGGCGGCGCGGTGCGGATCGACGGGGCGGATGTGCGGGATCTGCGTCTCGCCAGCCTGCGCGACGCGATCGCCTATGTCGGCCAGGACGCGCTGCTGTTCGACGACACGATCGCGGCCAATATCCGCATGGGCCGCCCGGATGCGACGGATGGCGAAATCGCGGCGGCGGCCGAGGCCGCGGCCGGCGGCTTCATCGCCGCCCTGCCCGAGGGGTTTGCCACCCGGGTCGGCCCCGGCGGGCAGCGCCTGTCCGGCGGGCAACGCCAGCGCGTGGTGCTGGCGCGCGCGCTGCTGCGCGATCCGCGGATCCTGCTGCTGGATGAGGCGACCAGCGCGCTCGATACCGAGTCGGAAGCGGCGGTGCAGGAGGCGCTGGCCCGGCTGCGGCGCGGGCGGACCATGATCGTGGTCGCGCACCGGCTGTCCACGGTCCGCGACGCCGATCTGGTGGTGGCGATGGAAGCGGGCCGCGCGGTGGAGCAGGGCACGCACGCGCAATTGCTGGCCGCCGGCGGGCTGTATGCGCGGCTGGTGCGGAGCCAGATGCTGGCCGCGTGAGCCCCCGAGGCGATCAG
>JAKAZN010000445.1 GCA_021815835.1 Pseudomonadota bacterium | reverse complement strand
CGCCCGCTTCGCCACCGGCCTCGCCGCGGCCGGGATGCGGCGGATCAACGTCTCGCTCGACACGCTCGATCCGGCGAAATTCACCATGATGACCCGCTGGGGCCGGATCGGGGCCACCCTGGAAGGCATCGAAGCCGCCCGCGCCGCCGGCCTCGCGGTGAAGATCAACGCGGTGGCGATGAAGGGCGTGAACGAGGACGAATTCGACGACCTGATCGCCTGGTGCGGCGAACAGGGCCACGATCTCTGCCTGATCGAAACGATGCCGATGGGCGAGATCGAGGAGGACCGCACCGAGCAATACCTGCCGCTGTCGCTGGTCCGCTCCCGCCTGCGCCGGCGCTGGACCCTGGACGAGACCGACTACCGCACCGGCGGCCCCGCCCGGTATTTCACCGTGCGCGAGACCGGGCGGCGCATCGGTTTCATCACGCCGATGACGCATAATTTCTGCGAGAGCTGCAACCGCGTGCGCCTGACCTGCACCGGCACGCTGTATATGTGCCTCGGCCAGGACGATCAGGCCGACCTGCGCGCGGTGCTGCGCGACGGCGCCGACGACGCGACGCTCGATGCGGCGATCCGCGCGGCGATCGCGCGCAAGCCCAAGGGACATGATTTCATCATCGACCGGCGGCATGAGCGCGCCTCGGTCGGCCGGCACATGAGCCTCACCGGGGGGTGACCCATGGCCGCCGCGTTGGTGCTCGCGCTCCATCTCGGGGTGATCGGGTTCAACGTCGCGGGGCTGGTGCTGATCCCGCTGGGCGGCTGGCGCGGCTGGAGATTTGTCCGCCGCCCGGTCTGGCGCTTCGCGCATGTGGCCGCGCTGGCGGCGGTGGCGGGGCAGGCGCTGGCGGGGCGGGTCTGTTTCCTGACCGCATGGCAGGATGCGCTCGCCGGACGCCCCGGCGCGCGCGCGCCGCTGATCGTGGGCTTCGTCGATCGGCTGATCTTCTGGCCGCTGCCGCTCTGGGTGTTTGCCGCGCTGTATGTGGCGGTCTGGGTCTACGTGCTGGCGCTGCTGTGGATCGTGCCGCCGCGCTGGCGGGCGCGATAGCGCCTCACCCGCCCAGCAGCGCCGCCAGCCGGCGCATGTCGTCCAGTTGTTCCAGGTGTTCCACCATCTCGATCAGCGCCTCCGGCGCGCCGAGCGGGATCGCGGCCAGCGACCAGCACCGCCGGAATTTTGTCAATTGCGCCTCCCGGCTCAGCGGCCGGGATGGATGGGCGAGCATCGTCGCGCCCCGCCAGACCAGCGCGCGCCCGTCGGTGAGCGTGACGATGACTTCCTGCGGTGCCAGCGCGTTCGGATCGGCCGTGCCGTCGCTTTCGGTCACGACGCGCCGCGCCAGGGCGAAGGTCGCCGGGTCGCGCAGCGCCGGCCCGCGAAAATGGGTCGGGTCCAGCGCGCCCTCCAGAAGGGTCTTGGCGATGACGAATCCCATGCAGAGCCGCGCATAGGCGGGGTCGGGATCGGCGATGGCCGGGCGGCCGCACAACCGCGCGATCAGCGGCGGGGCGCGCACCACGACACGCGCGACCTCGGCCGGGGCGAAGCCGTGCTCGGCGCGCAGCTGCGCCACGCCCTCGATGCCGCCATGCGTGGCGCGGCCCGCCGGGAAGGGCTTGTGGCTGAGCTCGGCGATCCGCCGCGCCCCCGCCAGCGCCGCCCAGACCGGCGCCAGGTCGAAGCCCGTCTCGAACAGCGCCAGGTAGCCGAACGGACCGTCGATGGCGCCGTGCGGGCCGGGCAGGCCGGAAGCGGCCAGGTCCGCGGCACACAGCGCGGCGCGGGCGTTGAAGCCGGGCTGCAGCGGCAGCGCCACGCTGGCCTCGATATGCGGTTGCATCGTCCCGCTGGTCTGGGCGTAGAGCAGGCCCATCGCATCGGCGATCCGGCTCGCCTCAAAGCCGGCCAGCCGGGCGGTGGCCGCCGCCGCGCCGAACCCGCCGGCGGTCGCGGGGCGGAAGAAGCGCAACGCGCCGGTGGCGGCGAGGCCCAGCGCCACCGCGACGTCCACGCCCGCGGCGAGCGCGGCGAGGAAGGCCGGCCCGGAGATCCCGCCCTCCCGCTCCGCCCAGCCCAGCGCGGCGGGCAGCAGCGTGGCCATCGGGTGCAACACCGCCGCCTCGTGCAGGCAGTCGAATTCCTGGCCGTGGAGCTGAAAGCCGTTGACGAAGGCGGCGGACGCGGCGGGCAGGCGGGCGCCGGTGCCCCAGAGCGTGGCCTCATTTCCCGCGCCCCAGCGCGCGGCGGCGGCGCGGACCCGATCGGCGTCGGGGGCGGTCGCGCCGGCGATGCCGACCCCGAGGGAGTCGAGCAGGAAGGTCTTCGCCCCCGCCACCGCCGCCGGGGGCAGATCCGCGAAGGCCAGCCCGGCGGCATGACGGGCGAGGCGGAGCGCCGCCGGGATGCCTGCCGCCGGGATGCCTGCCGCCGGGGCGGTCATTTCGCCGCCGCCGGTTCGGCCGGTCCCGCGGCCAGCAGGAAATGCGCCAGCGCCGCGCCCACGCAGGCCTGCGCCCGCGCCGCCGCCGCCCGTTCCGCCTGGCGGCCGGCCGCCCGCTCGGGATCGATCCCGTCCTGGTCGGCCCAGTCCCGCATCAGCGCGGTGCGCGGGAACAGCGCCGTATCCGGCCGCAATGCCACCGCGCGCAGCACGGTCTCGTAGGGTTCGAGATCGACATTGGCGCGCAGGAAATGGCTGAATTGCGGGTCGATCAGCACCAGGCTGGCGCCGTGCCGGGCGACGGCCTCGGCGCCCGCCTCCAGGGTGTCGGCGAGATCGTCGGGGCGGGCGCCGCGCACGGCATCGACGGTGCCGGTCTGCCACAACACCAGATCATATCGTCCGCCCGCGAGCGCGGCGGCGAGGCGGCGCAGCCCATCGGCCGCGTCCGCCCCGCGCGCCGCGCGGATGGTCAGGCGCAGGGTCAGATCAGGCCGCGCGGCGGTCAGGGCGGCGCGCAGCGCGACGAGATAGCCCTGCGCGGCGGCGGTGCTGGCCGAGCCGATCGCCAGGATCGACAGGCTCCCGCCCGGGCGCAACGCGGCGGCGAGGCGCGGCAAAGCCTGATCGGCCACG
>JAKAZN010000444.1 GCA_021815835.1 Pseudomonadota bacterium | reverse complement strand
GTCTTCTCGCCCTTGATTGGCCGCCCATGCCACCTTGGCCTTGAATGCCGGACTGTGCGTCCGCCAGGGGCGTCTTGCCATGGCACCCTCGCCTGATCCGCGGGCATCCGCGCCGCGCGCAGGCAGAAATTCCACTTATCGAGGCGTCCGAATGTGCCCGGCCACCTCTCTACCGGGGACCGCCCCCCCTATCCTTCCCCCACCCCACCCGTGATATACTCCCATCCGGGAGGCCGGTCGCGGACGGGCGCCTTGCCAACCCGGTCAGGTCCGGAAGGAAGCAGCCGCAGCGAGTTTCCGCCCGGGTCGTCGGTCCGGCCTCCCACTGCCCAATCCGTCCGACCACCTCACCCCAAGGGGGGGCGCCGCTCCGCATGTCCGGCCTCTTCCAGGACCCCCCGCCTCGGGATCCCCCGCCTCAGGATCCGGGCGCGCCCAAGGACGACCTGCCCCCACCCCCGGACGGTCCCGGCCTGTTCGGCAACGCGCTGCCCGAGGTCCCGCCGCCCGCCACGCCCGCCCCCGCCTATCGCGTGCTCGCGCGCAAATACCGCCCCACCGTGTTCGCCGATCTCATCGGCCAGGACGCGATGGTGCGCACGCTCCGCAATGCCTTCGCCGCCGGGCGCATCGCGCACGCCTTCATGCTCACCGGCGTGCGTGGCGTCGGCAAGACGACCACCGCGCGCATCATCGCCCGCTGCCTGAATTGCTCCGGCCCCGACGAAACCGGCGCGCCGCGCACCAAACCGACCGCCGAGCCTTGCGGGATCTGCGCCGATTGCCGCGCCATCCTGGCCGACCGCCATCCGGACGTGATCGAGATGGATGCCGCGTCGCGCACCGGCGTCGATGACGTGCGCGAGATCATCGAAGCCACCCGCTTCCGCCCGATGCAGGCGCGGACCAAGGTCTTCATCATCGACGAAGTCCACATGCTGTCGCGCAACGCGTTCAACGCGCTGCTGAAGACCCTGGAGGAGCCGCCGCCGCACGTGGTGTTCGTGTTCGCCACGACGGAACTGCGCAAGGTGCCGATCACCGTCCTCTCGCGCTGCCAGCGCTTCGATCTGCGCCGCGTGCGCATCGCCGAACTGGCCGCGCTGTTTTCCCGCATCGCCGCGGCCGAGCGCGTCGCCGCCGAACCGGAGGCGCTCGATCTGATCGCGCGCGCCGCCGATGGCTCGGTCCGCGACGGGCTGTCGATGCTCGACCAGGCGATCGCCCAGCGCGACCAGGATGCCGAAGGCCCGATCGGCGCCGCCCAGGTCGCCGAGATGCTCGGCCTCGCGGACCGGGAAGCGGTGTTCGACCTGCTGGACGCGGTGATGGCCGGCAAGCCCGCCGCGGCGCTGGCGCTGACCGAGCGCGCCTACGAGCGCGGCGCCGATCTCGGCCTGCTGCTCGCCGATCTGCTGGACCTGATCCACAGCATCACGCGGCTGAAATCGATCCCCGATCTGCGCCAGTCCCAGGAACTGCCGGAGGCGGAACGCACCCGCGGCGCCGCCCTGGCGGATCGGCTCTCGGTCCCCACCCTGGCGCGCGCCTGGCAGATGCTGCTGAAGGGCGTGGGCGAGGTGGAATTCGCCCCCGATCGCCGCGCCGCGGCGGAGATGGTGCTGATCCGCCTCTGTCACGTCGCCGAACTGCCCACGCCGGGCGATCTGGTCCGCCGGCTCGGCGCGCCCGGGACTTCGGGCGCGTCGGCGGCCGATTCCGGCCCGCGCGCCGCGCCGCGCTCGGACGGCGCCACCGCGCTCGCCGCCCCGGCGCCGGACGCCGCACCTGCGCCCGTCCTGCCCCGCCCGACCAGCTTCCGCGCCGTCGTCGCGCTGATCGCCGAACAGCGTGAGGCGCTGCTGCACGCGCATCTGGTCCATTCCGTCCGCCTGGTCCGCTTCGCCCCCCCGGTGATCGAGCTGCGTCCGCTGCCCGAAGCCCCGCGCGACCTCGCGCCGAAACTCGCCGCCGCCTTGCTGGCCGCGACCGGGACGCGCTGGACCATCGCGCTCTCCACCGAGGCCGGCGACGGGACCCTGGCCGAGCAGGGCAACGCCGCCGACGCCTCCCGCCGCGCCGACGCCGCCGAACACAAGCTGGTCCGCGCCATCCTGGAAGCCTTCCCCGGCGCGCGGATCGAGGCGGTGCACGATTCCCGCACCGACCCGTACGGCCTGCCCGCCGAGGCCGCCGACATCCCCGAATTCGCCCCGCCCGACGCGGAACCCGCCGACGGCGAAATCCCCGATGACCCCGATCCGCTGGAGTAGCCCGCCATGAAGAACCTCGCCGGCCTGATGAAGCAGGCCCAGCAGATGCAGGACCGGATGGCCGAGACGCGGACCCGGCTGGAAGCGATGGAGGCCGAGGGCGAGGCCGGCGCCGGCCTCGTCGCCGTCACGCTCAGCGGCAGGCATGAGCTGAAACGGCTGCGGATCGATCCGAAGATCGTCGATCCGGCGGATATCGAAATGTTGCAGGATCTGATCGTTGCCGCCCATGCGGATGCGAAGCGCAAGATCGAGGCGACCAGCGCCACGGAGATGCAGAAGCTGACAGCGGGGATGTCTCTGCCCCCGGGCCTCAAGCTGCCGTTCTGATCCATCCTCCCCCTCCCGCAAGGGGTGGGGGAGCCGCCCGCGCGAAGGACCCGCCATGCCCGCCCCTCCGAAGATCCGCCGCCGGCGGCGCACCAAGATCATCGCCACCCTGGGTCCCGCGAGCTCCTCGCCCGAGGTGCTGACCCGGCTGTTCCAGGCCGGCGCGGACGTGTTCCGCCTGAATTTCAGCCACGGCACGCATGAGGACCACGCCGCGCGCTTCGCCATGATCCGCGATCTGGAGGCGCGCTTCGGCCGCCCGATCGGGATTCTCGCCGATGTGCAAGGCCCGAAGCTGCGCGTCGGCACGTTCGGCGGCGGGCGGGTGTTTCTGCAGACGGGGCAATCGTTTCGCCTCGATCTGAACGCCACGCCCGGCGATTCCCAGCGCGTGACCCTGCCGCATCCCGAGATCATCGCCGCCGCGGCGATCGGCTGCACCTTGCTGCTCGATGACGGCAAGCTGCGGTTGCGGGTGGTGCGCAAGCGTCCCGACGCG
>JAKAZN010000443.1 GCA_021815835.1 Pseudomonadota bacterium | reverse complement strand
GCGCAGCGACCTCTCCGGCCGGTGTCGGCGTGGTATGAGCCGCCAGCGCCTCCAGCCGATGCAGCATCGGCGGCAGCGTGGTGGGGAACCGCGCGGCGCGGTCGAACAGGATCGCTCCTTGTGCCCCGGCCCCGGGCGCGACCCGGGCCAGCGCCAGCCCCTTCACCGCGGTCCCCTGCGCAGAGACCTGGAAGAACGCCAGCGCAGTGGTCCCGTCCTGCGTGACCAGAAACCGCCCCACCGCCGGGCGCGCGCCGAAATATGCGTGGGTGCGCCGGAGTACGTCGATCAACGCGACGCGGGTGGAGGTATCCGCGGCGGGTAGGTCTCCGGCGATGATCCGCCCGCCGCCCGGATTGTCGATCGTTGTGATCGCCGCCCGCGCCGGACCGCCCAGGATCAGGACGGCCAGCAGCAGCGTGCGAAGACTCGGCATCCTGATCCTCCGAAAGACACGACGGCGTGTGGCGCGGATCGACCGTAACGCCACCGGTGCCATCCATGCCAGCGAAATGCGGCCGCGTCTGCCGAGCGCTTTCTCCCTGTCGAGCCGGTGCAACCGGCGCTCGGTCGCGCGCCACGATTCCGCGAAGCCGTGCCACGCATTCGGGCTGAGTGGGCGCGGGCAAAGGCGGGCGCTCATCCGGTCGCCCGATCACTGCCCCTGGGCGCGCAGCGCCCGATCACTCCCTGGGTGCGCAGCTCACCCGGCGATGGACTTGCCGATCGTTCTGCGGTACCCAGCGTAATATGTGCTCCCTTATGCGATTCATGTGCCCATGAGCGCCCGCGCCACCGCCGTCCCGATCGACGTCGCCCGGCTGATCGTTACCACGCTCAATCTCGAGGTTGCGCCGGAGGCGATCGACCCGGACGAATCCCTGTTCGGCGAGGGGCTTGGCCTCGATTCCATCGACGCGCTGGAACTCGCGCTCGCGATCTCGCGCGAGTACGGGCTTGAACTCCGCTCTGACGATGCCAGGAACCGGCAGGTCTTCGCCTCGCTGCGCAGCCTGACCGACTATATCGACGAGACCCGGACGAGATAGCGCCGATGCCCGCGACCCGGCCCGCGTTCGTGCCCGCGTCCGTGGGGGTGCCGCTCCTCGCCCGACCGCACGGGGCTGTGCTGTTCCGCCGCCCCGAGGGCGAGGTAACCGCGGACCGGTTCCTCGCTGCCGCACACGGCCTGGCTGCCGCGTTGCCTGACGCACCCCTGCTCAATCTTTGTGCCGATCGCTATCATCTCGCACTTGGCCTCGCCGCCGCGGCGCTGGCCGGGCGGGTAAGCCTGTTCACCGGCGAACGCTCGTCAGCCTGGCTGGACGCGCTGGCGGCACGCTTCCCGGGGCTGACCGCCCTGACTGATCACGCCGCGACCGGTCCGGCGGGATTGCCCTGCTTCGATCTGACCGCGATCCCCCCCGCCGCCGGGGATTTCCCGGCCCCGTGCCTGCCGGCTGACCGGTTGGCCGCGATCGTGTTCACCTCCGGCAGCACCGGCGAACCAGAGGGCCACCGCAAGAGCTGGGGCGCCTTGGCGGCCCGATCGCGCGACGCCGGGCGGCGCTTCGGCCTGACCGAGGCCGCGGTCGTCGGCACTGTGCCGGGCCAGCATATGTATGGGCTGGAAACCACAATCCTGCTGCCATTCCATGCCGGAGCGGCCAGCTGGTGCGGCCCCGCCTTCTACCCGGTGGACATCGCCGCCGCGCTCGCCGCCTGCCCGTCGCCGCGGGTCCTGGTCACGACGCCCTTGCAGCTGCGCGCGCTGCTCACCGCCGGCATCGCACTGCCGCCGATCAGCCGCGTGATTTCGGCTACCGCCCCGCTGGAGGTTGCCTTGGCCACCGCGGCTGAGCACGCCTGGAACACCGAAATCTGGGAAATCTTCGGTGCCACCGAAGTCGGGTCGATCGCCAGCCGGCATACCGTCGCGGGCCCCGAATGGCGGACCTACCCGCGCGTGCGCCTGACCGCGGCGCCGGACCAGGCCGCGCGCGTCAGCGCCCCGCATAGCGCGCCGTTCCCGCTGAACGATCGTGTCGCGCTGGACGGCCCGACCCGGTTCCACCTGCTCGGTCGCGGCAACGATCTGGTCAAGCTCGGCGGACGACGCGCCTCGCTGGCCGGCCTGACCCGGATCCTGACGGGGATCGAGGGGGTCGAGGACGGCGTCTTCATCGCTCCCGAGGATCTGGAGGTCCGCCCGACCGCCCGGATGCTGGCCTTCGCCGTCGCCCCGGCGCTGCGGGCGGAGGACATCCTCGCGCAGCTCCGCGCCCGCATCGACCCGATCTTCCTGCCCCGCCGGGTTGTGTGCCTGGACCGCCTGCCGCGCGATCCACTGGGCAAGCTGCCGGCGCGGGCATTGGAGGCGTTGCGGGCGCAGGCGTTGGGCCTCGATGCGGCGGCGCCCCCAGCCTTGCCGCCCCCAGCCTTGCCGCCCCCAACCTTGCCGCCCCAGACCTTGCCACCTCGGACTTTGGCAGACCGGCCGGCATGACCCGGTCGGGCGCCGCCGCGTTGCACTTCTCCGCCGATCATCCGGCCTTCCCCGGGCATTTCCCCGGCAGGCCGATGGTCCCCGGCGTGCTGATCCTGGATGCGGCGCTACGGGCGATGGCGCTGGACCAGGACGGGGCGATGATCGAGACGGTGAAGTTCTCCGCCCCCTTCGGCCCGGAGCAGACCCTGGCGCTGACCTGGGCGGAAACCTCATCGGGACGGATCGCGTTCGAGGGCCGGATCGCGGGCACGCGCGCCCTGTCCGGCCAGGTACGACCCGCTCCCGGACGAGGATTGGGGTGAGGGACGCGCCTATAATCGGCCCGCCTCGCACCACCCCTCCCCCGCCCGCGCGAGCGGACGCGGCGCCCGCGTGGAACCGCCGCCCGGAACGCGGCAGCGGTTGGCTGGTCGCCTTGATGGTCTGGCTGACGCTGCATCTGGGCTGGCGCGTCGGGCGCGCGCTGCTGGTCCCGATCACCGCGTATTTCGTGGTCGCCGCCCCCAGCGCGCGGCGGGCGTCGCTGCGCTTTCTGCGCCGCGCGCTGGGGCGCGAGCCGGGCATGATCGCCCGCTTCCGCCACGTCTTCGCGTT
>JAKAZN010000442.1 GCA_021815835.1 Pseudomonadota bacterium | reverse complement strand
GTCGGTCGATGCATGATACCTCGGGAACAGGAAGACGGGGGGAGCGGATGGGGCCGGTGGGTAGCGGGTTGGGTCGGCGTGGAGGGTGAAGTTACGATGACGCTGGCACGCCGGGCACCCCAGGGACCGCATCCTTTGGGGCCGCAACCGGTTTGCAAGCCGACCTGGGCGATAGGTCGGGGCCGAACGATCCAGGATGACAGGCATGAGGCGGATTCCCGAATTCTTTCGCCGTGCCGAGGTAGACAGCCCGGCGGCCGACGCGGACGCGATTCCTCCGGCACGCATGGCCCAGATCTATGCCGTGCTGCGCCGCCGCGTGTCCGATACCGTGGAGGATGCGTTCGGGCGCGCCTGCCTCGCCGGCGACGTGGCGACCGCGCGCGACCTCGTGATCGTGCTCGAACGGATGATGATGCGGGGCGAGCATCTGGCGGGCGGCGAGCGGCGGCGGATCTCGGGACAGCTGCAGCGGCTGCGCATCGAGGTCGAGCGATGCGCCGCCTTGCAGGAGGGGGCCGGCAGCCTGAGCGGATGAGGCCTCGGCGCCCGCCGCGCCGGGCCGACATTCCGGTTGACCGCGCGGCGGCTTGCGTGGCCTATCGCGGCGACACTCCTGGGACCGGAATGGGATGAGGATTCTGCTGACCGGCGGCTGCGGCTTCATCGGCTCCGCGGTGATCCGCCATCTGCTGCGCCAAACCGAGCATCGCGTGGTGAACATCGACAAGATGACCTACGCCGCCTCCGAGGAGGCGCTGGAGGAGGCGCGCCACGATCCCCGCCATCTCCTGATCCGCGCCGATATCGCCGACGCGGCGGCGATGCGGGAGATCTTTGTCACCCATCAGCCCGACCGGGTGATGCATCTGGCGGCCGAGAGCCACGTCGATCGCTCGATCGACGGGCCGGGCGATTTCATCCGCACCAACGTGCTGGGCAGCTTCGTGCTGCTGGAGGCCGCGCGCGGCTACTGGGCCGGGCTGCCGGCGGATCGCCGCGCCGCGTTCCGGTTCCACCATGTCTCCACCGACGAGGTGTTCGGCGCGCTGGGACCGGACGATCCGGCCTTCACCGAGACCACGGCCTACGACCCGCGCAGCCCCTATTCCGCCTCCAAGGCGGCGTCCGATCATCTGGCGCGGGCCTGGTTTCACACCTACGGGCTGCCGACCCTGGTCAGCAACACGGTGAACAATTACGGCCCCTGGCAATTCCCCGAGAAGCTGATCCCGGTGGTCACGTTGGCCGCGCTGGAGGGCAGGGAGCTGCCGGTCTATGGCGACGGCTCCAACCTGCGCGACTGGCTGTTCGTGGAGGATCACGCCGCGGCGCTGGTCCGCGTGATCGAGCACGGCGCGCCCGGTGCCACCTACGCGATCGGCGCGCGCCAGCCGCGCAGCAACCTCGATGTCGTGCGCGCGATCTGTGCGCATCTGGACCGGCGTCTGCCGGATCCGGCCGGGCCGCGCGAGCGCCTGATCCGGTTCGTCGCCGACCGGCCGGGCCATGATTTCCGCTACGAGATCGATCCGTCGCGGACCGAGGCCGCGCTCGGCTGGACCGCGCCGCATGATTTCGAGACCGGGCTGGCGCGCACCATCGACTGGTATCTGGATCACCGCGCCTGGTGGGAGGGCGTGCGCGCTTCGCGCTACGCGGGCCAACGGCTGGGCGTGACGACGGGAGCGGCGGCATGAAGGGGATCATCCTGGCCGGCGGGTCCGGCACGCGGCTGCATCCGGCGACGCTGGCCTCGTCGAAGCAATTGCTGCCGGTCTATGACAAGCCGATGGTCTATTATCCGCTGACCACGCTGATGTTGGCAGGGATCCGCGACATCCTGCTGATCTCCACGCCGACCGACCTGCCGCAGTTCCGCCGGCTGCTGGGCGATGGCGGGCAGTTCGGGCTGCGGATGGCCTACGCCGAACAACCCAGTCCCGATGGCTTGGCGCAGGCCTTCCTGATCGGGCGGGACTGGATCGGCGGCGAGGCCTGCGCGCTGGCGCTGGGCGATAACCTGATCCACGCCGATCATCTGTCCGATCTGCTGCGCCGCGCCGCCGCGCGCACCGAGGGGGCGACCGTGTTCGCCTACCAGGTGCGCGATCCGGAACGCTATGGGGTGGTGACGTTCGATGCCGCCGGGCAGGCGGTCGAACTGGTGGAGAAGCCGGTCCAGCCGCGATCGAACTGGGCGGTGACGGGGCTCTATTTCTACGACCGGCGGGTGAGCGACCTGGCGGCGACGATCCGTCCCTCGGCGCGCGGGGAGCTCGAGATCACCGATCTCAACCGGCTCTATCTGGAGGCGGGAACGCTGTCGGTGGAGAAGCTCTCGCGCGGCTGCGCCTGGCTCGATGCCGGCACGCCGGACAGCTTGTTGCAGGCGGCGACCTTCGTGCAGACGATCCAGTCGCGCACCGGGCTGCTGGTGGGCTGTCCCGAGGAGGTGGCGTTCCGCATGGGCTTCATCGACGCCGACCGGCTGCGCGCGCAGGCGCGCGCGCTGGGCAAGACGGAGCTCGGCCGGGTGCTGGGCGAACTGGCCGGAGAAGCCCGCGCATGAGTGTCGAGAGTCTGGCGATCCCCGAGGTCAAGCTGCTGACGCCGCCACGCTATCAGGACCCGCGCGGGTTCTTCTCGGAAACCTGGAGCGACGCGCGGGAGCGCGCTTTCGGCATCCCGGGGCCCTTCGTGCAGGACAATCACAGCCTCTCGGTGCCGCGCGGCACGGTACGGGGGCTGCATCTGCAGATCGGCGCCGCGGCGCAGGGCAAGCTGGTGCGCTGCACGCGCGGGGCGATCTGGGATGTGGCGGTGGATGTGCGGCACGGCTCGGCGAGTTACGGCAAGCATGTGGCGGCGGTGCTGAGCGAGGGCAACTGGCAGCAATTATGGGTGCCGCCGGGATTTCTGCACGGGTTCTGCACGTTGGAGCCGCATACCGAGGTGATCTACAAGGTCACCGCGCCGTATGACCGCGCGTCCGAGCGCGGGGTGCTGTGGACCGATCCCGACCTCGCGGTGCCCTGGCCGATTGCTCCGGCGGAGGGGATCTTGTCCGACAAGGACCAGATGCTGCCGCTGCTGCGCGACTGTCCGG
>JAKAZN010000441.1 GCA_021815835.1 Pseudomonadota bacterium | reverse complement strand
CACCGTCTTCATCGAGCAGGCGATCGGCCTGACGGATTTCATCCGCCGCACCATGCCGCTGTTCCTGACCTTGCGGAACATGGACGGCGTCGGGCTTGCCACCGCCATGCTGCCCCCCGGCCTCATACCGGCGGGAGGCACGCCCGATCGCGGCTTCGCCCCGATCATCGTCGGCCCCGGCAATGCCGACCCCTTCGCCACCCATGCCGAGGCGATCGCGGCGCTGGCCGCGCATTTCGGCCTCGCGCTGGACCGTGCCCGCTGCTACCCCTACCGCAGATGACCGGCCGTATCGGCCCCACCGAGGAGATATCCCCATGCCCCTGACCCTCGATCGCTTCGCCGCCGAGGCGCACCGCGCGCTCAAGGCCGAACCTGGCCCCGCCGGGCGCGAGAAGGTCTGCGCGCTGGTCCGCCAGGCGCTGGCCGACAAGGATTTCGTCGCCGCCAACCTCCACGCGGACGGGCCGGAGCGGAAGGTGCTGTATGAAGACCCCGAGCTGGGTTTCACCGTGCTCGCCCATGCCTATCAGGGCGCCAAGAACTCCAAGCCGCACGATCACGGCCCGTCCTGGGCGATCTACGGCCAGGCCGCCGGCGAGACGATCATGACCGACTGGGACTGCCTCGCCCGTCCCACCGCCACCGCGCCCGGCAAGGCCGCCCGCAAGCGCGACTACGCGCTGAGCCCGGGCATGGCGTATCTCTATAATGAAGGCGACCTGCATTCCCCCCGCCGCGACGGCGCCACCGTGCTGCTGCGCATCGAGGGGCAGAACATGGATCGGGTGAAGCGGCTTCCGTACGAGGCGGTGGAGCCGGCCGCGGCGTGAGCGAAGCCGGGCGTCCCGGCCGGCCGGGACGCCCGAGGGCATGAAGGTTCTCGGCATCGTCGGCTGGTCGGGCAGCGGCAAGACCACCCTGATCGAGGCGCTGCTCCCGCGGCTGCGCGGGTTCGGCCTGAGCGTCTCCACCGTGAAGCACGCGCATCACGGCTTCGACATGGACCGGCCCGGCAAGGACAGCCATCGCCATCGCCTCGCCGGGGCGCGCGAAACCCTGGTGGTTTCCGGCACGCGCTGGGCGCTGCTGCACGAGGCGGGCGGGGACCTGGCGCCGCTGCCGGCCTTGCTCGATCGGCTGGCGCCGGTCGATCTCGTGCTGGTGGAGGGGTTCAAGACCCATCCGTTCCCGAAACTGGAGGTCTACCGCTCCGCCCTCGGCAAGCCGCCGATCTGGCCGGGTGAAGCCGCCGTGGAGGCGATCGCCACCGACGCCGCGGGGATGGGCGCGGTCCGGGCGGCCCCGGAACACATGTCCGTGCTCGACCTGAACGAGCCCGACGCGATCGCCGCCTGGGTCCGCGCGCGCCTCGCCGCTTGAGCCGGCGGCGCGCAATGGGCAGAGTGGCGCCACGCCGATCCCTCCGGAGCCCGACGATGCGGCCTCGCGCCCTTCCTGCCTTCGCCATCCTGCTGCTGGCCCTCGCCGGCTGCACCCAGGTGCATGCGCCTTTCTTTGCCGGCTCCGATCCCTATGCCCCCGCCGGCGACGGGGAAACCATGCACCGCGTCCGCGGCGAGGCGCCGAAGGCCGCGCCGCTGGCCCAGGCCGAAGGCAATGTCTGGCCCGGCCCGATCCAGGCCGAACCCACCCTGGAGAGCCTGGAGAAGGAGCAGCTCTCGCTCCCCGGCCAGCCCGCCCCGCCGGCGATGCCCGGCGCGCGGCCGGGATTGCCCGCCGGGACCGGCGTGGGAGAGCTGCCGGCGATCCCGCCGGTGCCGCGCGTGGCCGGCACGCCACCCTTCGTCACCCGCGAGGGCAGCGCCGTGCCCAGTACCGGCACGCCCGCCTACCAGACCATCCGCATGCCGAACGGCACCACGGGCATCGTCGTGCCCAACGGCAACGGCACCAGCACGATCATCCGCTCGGACGGGGCTGTGGAAACCGTGCCGACACCCAAATAGAGCGCCATGGACGAAACCCTGCCCCTGACGGTGCTCTATTTCGCCTGGCTGCGCGAGCGCGTGGGCGTGGCGGAGGAGCGCGTGGCCGCGCCGGCCTCGGCGCGCGATGTCGGCGCGCTGGTGGACTGGCTGATCGGCCGCAGCGCGGGACATGCGGCGGCCTTCGCGCGGCGGGACGTGGTGCGCTGCGCGGTGAACCAGGAATTCGCCGCCCCCGAGGCGGCGCTGCACGCCGGCGACGAGGTCGCGTTCTTCCCCCCCGTCACCGGCGGATAGGGCGCGCGGCCATGGCGCGGGTCGCCATCCAGACGGAAGATTTCGACACCGGCGCGGAACTCGCCGCGCTGACGTCCGGTCGGACCGATATCGGCGGGATCGGCTGCTTCGTCGGCACCGTGCGCCAGACCGCGGAGGGGGTGGCGCTGGCGGCGCTGACCCTGGAACACTACCCGGGCATGACCGAACGCGCGCTGGAAGCGATCGCGGCGGAGGCCGAACGGCGCTTCCCGCTGCTGGGATGCACCGTGATCCATCGGGTCGGGCGGTTGGACCCTGGGGCGAATGTCGTGCTGGTGCTGGCCGCCTCCGCCCACCGGCAGGCGGCGCTGGACGCGACGTGGTTCCTGATCGACTGGCTGAAAACCAAGGCGCCCTTCTGGAAGCAGGAGGTGTTCGCCGACGGGACGGCCCGCTGGGTGGCGGCGCGGGAGGCGGACACCAAGGCGGCCGCGCGGTGGGGGGCAACGCAAGCAGGCCAGGAGGCGCCCGGATAGTCCGGGCCCGTCACGCATCGGTGCGAGCCGGATGCGCCGGGCGCGTGGGTGCTCGCCTGATCGGCCGGACGGAGGGGTACATGAGCGGTCTGCCGGAGGATTTCCCGGCCGCGTTGCTGGCGGCGATGCCGGACGCGGTGGTGTATGCCGATGCCTCGGGAACGATCCTGTACTGGAACGATGGCGCGGCGCGGATGTTCGGCCACGCGGCGGCGCAGGCGCTCGGCGCGCCGCTCGATCTGATCATCCCCGAGGGTCTGCGCGCGCGGCACGGCGCGGGGTTTGCCCGCACCATGGCGACCGGACAGACGCGCTACGGGGCGGGCGATGTGCTCGCGGTGCCGGCGCTGCGGCGGGACGGATCGCGGATCTCGGTGGAATTCACG
>JAKAZN010000440.1 GCA_021815835.1 Pseudomonadota bacterium | reverse complement strand
GACCTGGCCGCGTTCAACCGGCTGCACAGTGAGCGGATCATCGCGATGCCGGGGGTGCGCCAGGTCCGCACGTTCTTCGTGATGAACGAGGTCAAGACGGATGGCCTGCTGCCGATCTGATCGGGGCAGAAGAATCGATGATTCATTGACAGGTGCGGTTTAATCGATATTGTTTGGCCGCCCCATGTCGCACATCCCCCCCCGCACCAAAGCCTCCGCCGCCGCCGAGCGCCTCCGCGCCGATCTCCTCGCCGGCGCCATCCCCCCCGGCACCCGCCTCCCGATCGAGCTCATCGCCGACCGCTACCAGGTCGGCCCCACCCCGGCCCGCGAGGCCCTCAACCGCCTCGCCGCCGAGGGCCTCGTCACCCTGGCCGACCAGCGCGGCTTCACCGCCGCCGAAGTCAGCGCCCCCGATCTCATCGAGCTCACCGACACGCGTTGCCTGATCGAGGAAGCGGCACTCCGCCGTTCCATGCGGATCGCCGCGCCCGAGTGGGAGGAAGCCCTGCTCCTCGCCGCCCACCGCCTCGCCCGCACCCCCAATTCTGCCAGCGCCGCCGCGTTTCACGAAAACCCCGAGTGGGAAACCCGCCACGCCGAATTCCATGCCGCCCTGATCGGTGGCACAAGCTCCCGCTGGATCGCCGCTTTCGGCGCCACCCTCAACCAGCAATTCCGCCGCTACCGCGCGCTCGCGATGCATCAAGCCTACCCGGGACGCGACGCCGCCGCCGAGCACCAGGCGCTGGCGCAAGCCGCGCTCGGCGGAGACCAGGACGGGGCCGCGCGCCTCCTGCGCCAGCACTACCAACGCACCGCCGGCATCATCCTGAAGACCCTCGGCGCCGCCGATCCCTACACCCCGTAACCATCCCCGAGAGCCGCCATGTCCCAGACCTACCATTCCGGCCGCCATTTCCTGCAGATCCCCGGCCCGACCAACGTCCCCGACCGCGTGCTGCGCGCGATCGACCTGCCGACCATCGACCATCGCGGCCCGGATTTCGGCCGCCTGGGCCTGGAGATTCTCGCCAATCTGCGCAAGATTTTCCAGACCGAGGGCCCGGTCGTGATCTACCCCGCCTCCGGCACCGGCGCGTGGGAAGCCGCGCTCACCAACACCCTCTCGCCGGGCGACACGGTGCTGATGTGCCGCACCGGATGGTTCGCCACCTTGTGGAACGAGATGGCCGTCCGTCTCGGCATCACGCCGATCTTCCTGGATACCGATTGGCGCCGCGGCGCCGATCCGGCCGCGATCGGCGAAGCCCTGGCCGGCGACACCGCGCACCGCATCAAGGCCGTCTGCGTCGTGCACAACGAAACTTCCACCGGCTGCGCGTCGCGCATCGACGAGGTGCGCGCGGCGATGGATGCGGCCAAGCATCCGGCGCTGCTGCTGGTCGATACCATCTCCTCGCTCGGGTCGATCGACTATCGTCACGATGCCTGGCGGGTGGACGTGACGGTGGCCGGCTCGCAGAAGGGACTGATGCTGCCGCCCGGCCTGTCCTTCAACGCCATCAGCGCCAAGGCGCTCGCCGCGACGGAAACGGCGAAACTCCCGCGCAGCTACTGGGACTGGCGGCCGATGCTGGAAGCCAACAAGACCGGCTACTTCCCCTACACCCCCGGCACCAACATGCTCTATGGCCTGAACGCCGCGTCGCAGATGCTGCTGGAGGAGGGCCTCGACAACGTCTTCGCCCGTCACGACCGCCACGCCGAAGCGACCCGCCGCGCGGTGCGCGCCTGGGGCCTTGAGATCCAATGCGCCGACCCGCGGCATTATTCCTCCTCGCTCACCGCCGTGCGCGTGCCGGAGGGCCACAGCGCGGACGCGCTGCGCGCCACCATCCTGGAACGCTTCAACATGAGCCTGGGCAACGGCCTGGGGATGCTGAAGGACCGCGTGTTCCGCATCGGCCATCTCGGCGATTTCGGCGACTTGCAACTGCTCGGCACGTTGGGTGGCGTGGAGATGGGCCTGCGCGCCGCCGGCATCCCGCACAAGGAGGGCGGCGTACAGGCGGCGATCGCCTATCTGGCGGGCAACGCCTGAGGCCCGCGTCGCCGGCTTGGCACCTTTCGCTCGGTCCCGCATGATGGCCGCTCGGCAATCGAGGGGAGGGAAGGATGGCAAATCCGCGATGGACCCGGCGGCCCGAGGGCTCGACCTGGGGCGATTGGGGACCGGACGACGAGCGCGGCCGGCTCAATCTGGTGACGCCGGCGAAGGTGCTGCAGGGCGTGGCGGAGGTGCGGACGGGGCGGAATTTCTGCCTGTCGCTCCCGCTCGATTATCCGGGCGGACAGGTGCTGAACCCGCGCCGCGGGCCGCCCGTGCTGAAGCCGACGATGCGCGACGGCAAGCCCAACATGAACTATCCGTTGCGCTGCGACGATCCCACCCTGCTCGATATCGTCAGCGACGATCAGGTGATGCTGACCCTGCAATATTCCACGCAATGGGACAGCCTGGCGCATGTCGGGCAGATGTTCGACGCGGATGGCGACGGCGTGGCGGAGGATGTCTATTACAACGGCTTCCGTGCCGGGCGGGATATCATGGGTCCGGTGTTCTACGACGCCAAGGGCAACCAGACGCCTTCGGGCGCGGAACAGGGCGCGCGGCATCTGGGGCTGGAGCCGATGGCGACATCCTGCGTGCAAGGCCGCGCGGTGATGATCGATCTGGAGGCGCATTTCGGGCGCAGCGGGCACATCGTCGGCTACGACGACCTGATGGGCGTGCTGGCGAAGGACAAGGTAGCGGTGGAGGCTGGCGATTTCGTCTGCATCCGGACCGGCTTCGCGCAGATGCTGCTGGACATGAAGAAGCAGCCGGATCGGGAGAAGCTGTTCGCCACCACCTCGGCGCTGGACGGGCGGGATCCGCGGCTGCTGCAATGGGTCACCGATACCGGGCTGGTGGCGCTGCTGGCGGATAATTACGCCGTGGAGGCGGCGCCGGCGCGGCCCTGCGCGGATGATTACTGCGCGTCGCTGCCGCTGCACGCGCATTGCCTGTTCAAGCTCGGCGTCTATCTGGGGGAGATGTGGTATCTCTCGGAACTTGCTGATTGGCTGCGGGCGAACGGCCGGTCGCGGTTCCTGCTGACCGCG
>JAKAZN010000439.1 GCA_021815835.1 Pseudomonadota bacterium | reverse complement strand
CCCGGGCGCGGCGCTGATTTTTCTTGACCCGAGCGCCCGGGGTTTTGCCCCGGTTACCCATCCATGGCGGAGGGAGGGGGATTCGAACCCCCGGTACGGGTTTACCCCGCACAACGGTTTAGCAAACCGCCGCCTTCAGCCGCTCGGCCATCCCTCCGGACCGCCCCCGATAAGCACGCCCCGGCCCGCCGCGTCAAACCTCCCGGAACGCGGTGCGCCGTGCGTCCCAGGTCGCCGCCCCCACCCGGTCGAACGCCTCCCGCACCGTCATGTCGGTCGGCCCCTCCGGATGCCGATGCGTCCGCGCCAGGGCCGCCAGCGCCGCATCGCACGCCGCGATCGCCGCCTTGAACAACAGCCCCGGCACGATCGCCACCTTGTACCCCATCCCCGCCGCCTCCCGCAGATCGAGCGCCGGCGTCTTCCCCTTGTGCACCACGTTCAACAGGCACGGCCCGCGCACCAGCCGCGGCACCGCCGCCACTTCTTCCAAGGTCTCCGGCGCCTCCAGAAACGCCATGTCCGCGCCCGCCGCGAGCGCCGCGTTGGCCCGCGACACCGCCTCCTCGAAGCCCGCCACCGCGCGCGCGTCCGTGCGCGCGATCACCAGGAAGTCCGGGCTCCGTCGCGCGGCACAGGCGGCCCGCAATTTCGCGAGCCAGTCCTCCGTCGCCACGATCTCCTTCCGATCCAGATGCCCGCAGCGCTTGGGGGAAACCTGGTCCTCGATATGAATCCCCGCCACCCCGCGCCGTTCGTATTCCTGCACGGTCCGATACGCGTTCAGTTCGTTCCCGTACCCCGTATCCGCATCCGCGATCACCGGGATCCCCACCGACCGCGCGAGCCGGCCGGCGTTTTCCGCCATCTCGGTCAGGGTCAGCAGCCCGAAATCCGGATACCCGGCCGCCGCCGCGGTGCCCGCCCCGGTCATATAGACCGCGGGGAATCCCGCCTGCTCCACCAGCTTGGCGGTCAGGCCGTCATACGCCCCCGGCGCCACGATCATGCCCGGGGCCTTGAGCAAGGCTCGCAATTGCGCCGCTTCCGTCATGGCTTGGCCTTTCCCGCTATCCGCCCGATCCTACGCCGACCCTTCAGGAGAGAAAACCATGCCCGCTCCCGCACTGCGCGATCAGGTCGAGATCTGCATGTTCGACCAGTACGGCACCCTGGTGGACATGCAGGGGGGGCTGGTGGAGGTCGCCACGCCCTATCTCCGCGCCAAGGGCTGGGCGGGCGATCCGAATGCGTTCGTGACCTGGTGGCGGCGGACGCATTTCGAGAATTCGATGATCGACGCGTTGCTGTGCCGCGGGCACACCGCGTATCGGGAGATCGGCGAACGCGCGGTCGATCATGTCCTGAACCGCGCCGGGATCGCGCATACGGACGCGGAAGTGGCGGCGCTGGTCGGGGCGATCGAGCGGTTGCGGCCGTTTCCGGAAATCCCGGCGGCGCTGGAGAAGTTGCGAGCACGGTATAAACTGGTGATCCTGTCGAATGGGGACCCCGATATGCTGGAGGCGGCGCGGGCGCATCATGGGCTGGATGTCGATCGGGTGATCTCGGTGGCGGCGGCGGGGGCGTTCAAACCGCATGTGGCCACCTACGTGACCGCGGCGCGGGCGATGGGGGTGGCGCTCGATCGGGTGCTGTTCGTGGCTAATCACGAATTCGATTGCGTGGGGGCCAAGTCGGCGGGGATGCGGACGGCGTTCATCGATCGGCGGCGGCGGCCGTTCGGCCGCGGGCCGCATCAGCCGGACGTGATCGTTGCGAATATGACGGAGCTTGCGGCGCTGCTGGGCTAGCCGGCCACCACCGACAGGGCGTAGCCGATCCCGGCCGCCACCAGCAGGATGGTGACGCCGATGCCGGCGATGTTCCAGGCGCGGGTGTTGCGCCAGGGGCCCATGATCTCGGGGTCGTTGGCGAGCAGCAACAGGAACAGCAGCGCGGGGGGCATGGCCAGAGTGGCGATGACGTTGACGATCAGGACGATGGTTTCCAGCGGCGCGCCGGGGATCAGCACGACGGCGCCCGCCAGCGCGGTCGAGCCCAGCATGACGGCGTAGAAGGGGGCGGCCTCGCGGAGCGGGGCGTTGAGGCTGTGACCGCGATGTGCGACCTCGCCGAAGGCATAGGCGGATGCGGTGGCGATGGTGATGGCGGCGACCAGGCCGGCCTCGAAGATGCCGAGCGCGAACAGGGCGGCGCCGGTGGGGCCGATCAGGGGCGCCAGGGCCTCCGCGAATTGCGCGGCCTGGAAATTCTCCGCGCTGATCCCGGAATGAAACAGCGGCGCGGCGGCGAGCACGCAGGCGATGCCGAAGATCGCGGCGAGGATGGCACCGAGCGCGGTATCGAGCCTGGCGGGGCCGATATCGGCGGCCTCCAGGCCCTTGTCGGCGACGGCGCCCTGCTGGAAGAACAGCATCCAGGGCGTGACGGTGGCGCCGATATCGGCAACCATCAGCAGGATGCTGCCCTGGGTGACCCCGCCCGGCAGGGGGCGCCAGGTGAGCATGGCGTGACCCACCGCGCCCCAGTCGGGATGCGCCCAGAGTGCGACCGGAACGAACACCGCGTTGCCGACGGCGAGGCCGAGCGTGATCCGCTCCCACAGCGCGTAGCGGGCGGTGGCGGCGACGGCGGCGACGACGATCGCGCTGGCGCCGACCGCGAGGACAGGGGGGATGCCGAAATAGCCCAGGCCGGCGCGGATGCCGATGAATTCCGTGATCAATGTCAGCAGATTGCCCACCAGCAGGTCGGCCATCGCGAAATTGCCCCAGAAGCGGCCGAAGCGGGCGTAGATCAGCGCGGCGTGGCCGTGGCCGGTGGCGGCGCCGACGCGGGCGGCCATCTCCTGGACCACGAAACCGACCGCGAAGGTGGCGGTGATGAACGGTAGGAAGAAGCCGATGCCGAACCTCGCGCCGGTCGCGGCGTAGGACAGCATGGAGGGGGCGTCGTTCTCGCCGAGGAACACCAGGATTCCCGGGCCGGCGAGCAGCCAGAACAGGCGGGCGCGGCGGAAGCGGCCGGGGGAGGCGGCGGCGCGGGCGCGGGCGAGGAGGTGACGGGCGCGGGTGACGTCTTCTCGGATAACCGGGGGGCGTATGACCG
>JAKAZN010000438.1 GCA_021815835.1 Pseudomonadota bacterium | reverse complement strand
TTGGCGATGCCACTCCGCGTCCGCCCTGGCCGCGTCCGCGCGCGCCGCCGCGAGCGCGGCCCGCGCCGCTTCCAGGCGCGCCGGCGCGGTGATCCGGATCGCGGCCAACTGGACCGTGGCCTCCGTGGCCAAGGCCTGTGCCTCCGCGAGCCGGGCCTGCGCGGCCTGCATCGCCGCGCGATAGGGGCGCGGGTCGATGCGCAGCACGACCTGGCCCGGCTGGACGAATTCGTTGTCGTGCACGGCCAGCGCGACGACGGTGCCGGCGACGCGCGCGGCCAGGGTGATGGCGTGGCCGTCGATGAAGGCGTCGTCGGTGGTGATCTCGTTGCGCGTGAGCCACCATTCCCCCGCCGCGCCGGCGGCGACCGCCAGCACGATCAGAATCACCGCGAGGCGCGCCCGCGCCCGGCCGGAACGGGGCGGACGCGCCGATCCCGGCGCGGCCTGCCCCGGGGTGGGAAGAGTGTGGAGATCGTCCATCGGGAGGCAGAGCCTAGCGAAGCCGGCCGCCCGTGCAAATCGGCCGCATTCGTTAATAATACGCTAATTCAGCGTCACTGCGCGGCGGGCGAGCAACAGGACCTCGTCGGCCCGTGCGTCGGGCGAGGTGAGGCCGGGCGTCAGGACCAGCGGCGCCTGGCGGCGCAGGATGCCCGGCAGCAGCCGATTGTACCACCGCATCGCGCGCGCCGGCCGGTGGGCGAGGAACCACATCCCGAGCGCCGCCAGCCCGGGAAAACGCGGGCGCAGGCCGAACGTGCCGCTTGCCTCCACCTGCCAGCCCTGGGTGGCGAGGCGGGCGCCGAGCGCCTCGATCCGGTAGCGCCGCACATGGCCGACCGTGTCGTCGAAGCGGCTCCATCGGCCGGGATCGAGCGGGACCGACAACAGCAGCGCCGCCCTGGGGGCGGCGATTCGGGCCAGTTCGGCGAAGGCGGCCGCGTCGTCGGCGACATGCTCGATCACGTCGAGGGCGACGATCAGGGCAAAGGCCCGGTCGGGATAGGGCAGGGCGGCGGCGGACCCGCGCACGGCATGCCCGCCGGCGCGGGCGAGGCGGCTTGCGGCAACCAGGCTCGCGTCGAGGAAATCGGTGCCGGCGAGCGGCAGGCGCGGGCGCAGGCCGGGGCCGATTTCGAGGCGGCGGCCGGTTGCGGGGAGCAGGGTCCGGATCAGGGGCCAGGTATTGAAGGACTCGGGCGGGAGCAGGTCGGCCGCGTGCCAGAGCGGGTCGTAGAACCGGCAATTGCGGGCGAGCGCGGCGTCGTTTTCACCTCTCCCGCTTGCGGGAGAGGTGAAGGGGGGGGCGGGTGCGGTCATTCCGCGGCTTCCAGGAGCGTGTCCTCCAGCAGCCGCGACTGGCGGGTGGCGTCGAATTCGCGCAACGCCACCGCCCGGGCCGCCGCCGCCCAGGCGGCGCGGGCGGGCGGATCGGCGATCAAGGCCGCGAGCGCCTCGGCCAGCGCGGCGGGATCGCCGGCCGTCACCATCCGGCCCACCCCCTGGGCCATCGCGCCGGCCAGGCCCGCCGCGTCCGAGGCGATCAGCGGCACGCCGAGCGTCATGGCCTCCACCGCCACGCTGGGCAGGCCCTCGGCGTCGCCGCCGCGGCCGGTGACGCTGGGGACGATCAGGCCGAGCGCGCCCGCCATCCAGATGCGAAGCTGCTCCTGGGTCTGCCAGCCGGGCAGCGCGATCCCACCGATGGTCGCGGCCCGGGCGCGCAGCGCGGGGAGCAGCGGACCGTCGCCCACCAGCACCGCCGGCGTCGCATCCCCCGCCGCGCGCAACCTTGCCAACGCGTCGAGCAGGATCGGCACACCCTTCTTCTCCACCATCCGCCCGACGAACAGCAGATGCCCGCTGGCGGGCGGGGTCACGGGCGCCGGGGCGGGCTCCACGCCGATCGGGATGACCCTGAGCTTTGCCGCCGGGAAGCCGCGCGCCAGCAGCTTGTCGCGAATCTGATCGGAGACGCAGACGAACACCGCGGCATAGGCGAGCAGCCCGGGCAGCCGCCGCGCGAACAGGGCCAGGCGGCGGTAATGCGTGTCCTTGTGCGCGTCCCCGCCATGGAAGGTGACGACCAGGGGCAGACCGAGCCGGCGGGCGAGCGGCAGGGCGATCGCGCCGCCGCGCCCGAACTGGGCATGGACCAGCGCCGCGCCGAGCGCGCCCAGCCGGTCGAGGTCGGGGACCACCCCGGCCTGCTTGAAGGCCGCGCGACGGAGCGGACCCAGCGGGCCGTCACCGCCGAGGATCAGCGGGTCGATCCCCGCGCCCGGCAGGTCCGCATCGCGCCGGCAGCCGACCCAGATGGGGGCGAGACGGGTGAAGCCGGCGTATTGGCGCCGCATGAACGCGTGCTCGGAGCGCGCGAGAATGCGGTCGCGATAGACGATCAGAGGGCGCATCGCGCGGGCAAGGGGCGCATCACGCGGGGCGTCTATCCCGCCGGCCACAGCCAGGCCGCGCCGCGCACGCCGGACGAATCCCCATGCTTGTTCTTCACGACCGGGGTGTGGACCACGTCGGAGAACACCAGCCTGCCGATCGCCGGCGGCAGTTCCGTGTAGAGATGGTCCATGTTGGACAGGCCGCCGCCCAGCACGATCACGTCCGGGTCCAGCATGTTCACCACCACGGCGAGGCCGCGGGCGAGACGGTCGGTGTGGCGCGCGAGGACCTCGCGCGCGACGGCATCGCCGGCGGCGGCGCGCGCGGGGAGACCGCTGGGGTCATGCGCGCCGGGTCCGTCGGCCTGTTCGGCGAGCGCGGGGCCGCAGGCGAAGCGCTCCAGGCAGCCCCAGCGCCCGCAGCGGCAGGGCGGGCCGGGAACCTCGTCGGCGTGTGGCCAGGGCAGCGGATTATGGCCCCATTCGGCGGCGATACGATGCGGGCCGCGATGCAGCTTGCCGCCGAGCACGATGCCGCCGCCGATGCCGGTGCCGAGGATCGCGCCGAACACCAGGCCCTGGCCGGCGCCGGCGCCGTCGGTGGCTTCCGACAGGGCGAAGCAATTGGCGTCGTTCTCGACCCGGACCTCGCGGCCGAGCCTGGCGCTGATATCGCGGTCGAAGCGCTGGCCGTTCAGCACGCCGGTGTTGGCGTTCTTCACCAGGCCGGTGGCGGGGCT
>JAKAZN010000437.1 GCA_021815835.1 Pseudomonadota bacterium | reverse complement strand
CCGTGTCCTCGAAATGCCCGACCAGACGCATCTGCTGGGTGGCGCGGCGCCAGGTCACCATCGGGCCGACATAGGCGCCCTCCCGATCGCGGATGGCGGTGACGGACAGGTCGAATCGTTCCTCCCCCAGCGTGATCCGGGTTCGGTGCGGCAGGTTCGCGGGATCGGCCAGCAGGGCGCGCTGGTGCTCGGGCGCGCGGTGGAAAATGTCGATACTCTTGCCCGCGAGCTCGTCGGGGGACACCGGCAGATGCGCGGCGACGGGACCCAACAGGCGTACGGCTTCCGGATTGACGTAGGTGATGGCGAAATCACCATCGGGGGCGGCGGTCATCAGCCCGATCGGCAGGTTGGCGATGATCTCGGCCTTCACGAAGGCCTCGCGGACCACGTTGCGCAATGCTTCGAGCGCGACGGCCATGCGGCCGATCTCGTCGCGCCGGCCGGTGCGCGCGATGGCGGCGCTGGCGCCCGCGGTCGCGTCGCCGTCGGCCATGTGCGCCACCGCGTCGGTCATCGCCCGCATCGGTCCCGCGATCGCGCGCGCGGTCAGCCAGCAGGACAGCGCCAGCATCAGCGCGATCGTCGCGGCGATGGCCAGCAGCCGCGTCTGCGCGGCGCGCGCGGCGGCGGCGGACTCCGCGCCCGCGGTGCGGGCCTGACGATCGAATTCGGCGGTTGCGGCGCGCAGATTGCGGATCATGGACCGCTCGGTCATCGCGACCGGACCGGAGACGAAATGTTCCAGGGTGAGGGTCTGGCCGATCAGGGTCCGCGCGGTTTCGCGGATGCCGGCGCCGAGGGCGGCAATGATCTGGGCATCCGATTTCGCGTCTTCCGGCAGGTCGCCTTTCCGTAGCGCGGCCATTTCCTTGCGCGCGGCCAGGCGGTCGGCCTTGATCTCGTCGGCGACGGTGAAGTTGCCGGTAGCGAGGAACAGCAGCGCCGCGTTCTGCAACCGCGACATCGCCTGGCGGTAGCGATCGAAGCGCCGCCGCGCGGCGGCGAGCGCCGCTTCCTGCCGCGCCCGCGCGGCCTTGGCGGCTTGCTGCTTCGCGGCGGCGGCCGCCGTTTGCGCGGGAGTTGCGGGCAATGCGGCGGCCGGCGGCGTGGCCGCAAGCGCGGCCGGCGCGGCGCCGGGGATGATGTTCTGGGCGTGCCCGTGATGGTCGAGCTCGACGGCGAAGCTGGCGAGGCTCGTCTCGAACACCGGGCGCGCCTGGATCAGGTGGCGGCCGCGATCGCGCAGGATGGTGTGGCGCAGCTTGCCCGCCTGCTGCAGGATCGCGGCGAACCGGCGCAAGGTGGCGGCGGCGGCCTGCAGATCCGTCTCGGCCAGCGGATCGGGATGCGCGGCCAGCGAAGCGGCGAGGATCGCCTGGCCGCGTGCCGCGACCGTGTCGGCCCGGGCCAGCAGGGTGGCGAGGGCCGGAAGCTCCTGCACCGATGGAATCTGGCGGGCGATCGCGCGCAACTCGGCGCCCACCAGTTGGACCGAGGCAACGCGGCGCTGCGCCGCCAGCGCGTGGGCGATGCGGTCCTGCTGGCCCACCAGCGCGGTCATCCCCGACCGGGCCGAGGCATAGAGACCGCCCAACAACAGTACGGTCAGCGCGGCGGACAGGGCGAGCTTGCGGCCAATCGACAGATCGCGCGGAAAACGCATCGCGGGCAGGCTCCTTCTCGGGTCCCGCCAGGGTGGGCGCTTATGCTTAACCGGGGGTAAAGGCGGGGGCGGCGAACACCGATCCCATCCGTCCGCGCCCGCGCGTTGGCTCCGTCGCGCGGAGCGCGCTTGCGGCCCGTCGCGCGGAGCGCGCTTGCGGCCCGGGGGCAAGCCTGCGTATCCTTGCCGTCAATTGAGAGCCAGTCGCAACAAGGACCGCGCCGACCATGGGCAACGATACCAGCCGGATCGCCCGGCGCTGCGAACGCGCGGTCATCACCGCCTACGGGGATCTGCGCGCGCTCGGCACCAACGACATGGCGGCGTTCCAGGCCTGCACCACGCTGTATCGCATCCATCATCCGGAAGCATCCGAAACCGAAGCGCGGCGACTGGTCGCGGAATGGATCGACCATCACATCACCCGCGCCGAATCCGGGCCGACGGCGGGCTGCGCCTGCGGCTGAAACAAGGCTCAGCCAGGGTCGTCCAGGCCGATCGCGCGCAACCGCGCGGCTTCCTCGTCCCAGCCCGCGCGCTCCTTCACGTTCAGGAACAAATGCACCGGACGATCGAGCTCGGTCGCAAGCCCGGCCCGCGCGCGCGCGCCGATCGAGCGAATGCGCGCGCCGCGCTCGCCGATCAGGATCGCCTTGTGGCCGGGGCGGGAGACATACACCGTCACCTCGATCCGCACGCTGCCATCGCGCAGCTCGCGCCAGGATTCGGTTTCAACCGTGGTCGCATAGGGAACTTCCTCGTGGATCTGGAGGAAAATCTGCTCCCGCACCAGCTCCGCCGCCAATAGGCGATCGGGGAGATCGGTCAGATCGTCGGGCGGATACAGGAACGGACCCTCCGGCATCGCCGCGGCCAACGCCGCAACCAGCCGATCCACGCCATCGCCCGTCGTCGCGCTGATCATGAAGGTCTCGGCGAACGAACCAAGCGCGGTCAGCTCCGCCGTCAACGGCAACAACTTCGCCGGCGCCAGCAGATCGATCTTGTTCAGCACCAACCAACATACCCGGCCGGAACCGGTCAATTGCGTCGCGATGGAACGAACCGCCTCCGTCGCTCCCCCCCGCGCGTCTACCACCAGCACGGCGATATCCGCGTCCCGCGCCCCGCCCCACGCCGCCGCCACCATCGCCCGGTCCAACCGCCGGCGCGGCCGAAAAATCCCCGGCGTGTCCACCAACAAAATCTCACTCTCACCCCGAACCAGAACCCCCAACACCCGAAACCGCGTCGTCTGCGCCTTCGGTGAAACAATCGACAACCTTGCCCCCGTCATCCGATTGAGCAACGTGGACTTCCCCGCGTTCGGCGCCCCCACAATCGCCGCGAACCCACAGCGCGTCATGAGCGGTATCCCGGGTTGGGGGGGAGAGAAGGGAAGGGAAGCAAGGCCAGGAGGCAGCGCCCCCTTGCCTTGCTTACTTTCGCTCTCCCCCGCCCCATGCCGGTGACCCT
>JAKAZN010000436.1 GCA_021815835.1 Pseudomonadota bacterium | reverse complement strand
CGGTGCAGGCGCTGGACCACGCCTCGGGCTATCTGCTGGCCGCCGGCGCGTTGGCCGGCCTGGCGCGGCGGGCGACCGAGGGCGGCAGTTGGCACGTGCGCGTCTCGCTCGCGCGCACGGGGCAGTGGATCCGCGGGCTGGGACGGGTTGCGGACGGGCTTGCCTGCAAGGCGCCGACCGAGGCGGACGTTGCGGGGTTCATGGAGGAAAGCGACAGCGGCTTCGGACGATTGCGCGCGGTCCGACATGGGGCGCTGCTGTCGAAGACGCCGGCGCGCTGGGATTTGCCCTCGGTACCGCGGGGGACGCATCCGCCCCGGTGGGCGTAGGCGGCGCTACGCGGGGTCGTCCGGCCGGGCATGGAAGGCGGTCTCACAGAAAACCGAGTGCGCATCCATCCGTCTCCCGCACATCGTCACAACGCGATCTCCACCCCGATCCGCCCCGCCGTCGCCCGCACCTCGCCCCCGGCGCGAATCAGCAGCCCGGCCTGCTCCAACGCCGCGACATCGGCATGCACCCGCCGGTATTGCCGGCCCAGGCTGCGCGCCAGCGCGGAAACCGAAGGCTCGGGATGGGCATGCACATGCCGCAGCAGCCGATAGCGCTCGCCCGTCATCACCCGGGCCAGGCCTTCCCAGCTTTCGAAGGCCAGCACGCGCTCGCGCACCCGCTCCCCGCGCGCCGCGCGATGCCAGGCGGAGACGAAGGCGGCGGCGTCGTCCGCGAGATCGCCACCCACCACCACCTTCACGTCATCGGCGGCGCGCCGCGCGGATATCGGCGAGGAAGTCCGCGACAAGTCGCTCCGGTGTCGTGAAGACGTACGGTTCCTGACGATCTCCATAATGCCGATGATCCCCTTTCCCGGGTTCGTTGTCGTAGCCGACGATCCGTTCCCCGTCCCGGCCGAGGAACAGGCTGTATTTGAACAGATGCCGCGAGCCCCGGACCGGAGCAGGCACGCGCCAGAGCTTCATCTCCGTGATGGTCCGGTCGTCGAAGACGCGCTTGCGATGCAACAGGAGCACGGCCGGCATATGACCAAAATTGTCATAGAAGCGCTCACAAGTCAAGCCCCGCGCGGCGCCCGCCTACAGCATCCCCAGCGCCTGCTTGCGCGGCGGCGGCGGATGCGCCGCGTCGATCTCCGCCAGATCCTCCGCCGTCAGGCGCACCGCGCCGGCCGCCGCATTCGCCGCGACATGCGCGAGGCTGGACGCCTTCGGGATGGAAATCGTGTTCCCGTCCCGCAAGCTCCACGCGATCGCCACCTGCGCCGCCGACACCCCATGGCGCGCGCCCACCGAAGCCAGGGCCGGGGACCGCAACAATCGCCCCGCCTGGCCCAGCGGCGAATAGGCCATCGCCGGCATCCCCCGCGCCCGGCACCAGGGCAGCAGGTCGAACTCGATGCCGCGCCGATCGGGATGGTACAGCACCTGGTTCGCCGCGCAGCGCCCGCCGTCGGCCAGCGCCGCCAGTTCCTCCATGTCGGACGTATCGAAATTCGATACGCCCCAATATCGAATATGCCCCGCGGCCACCAGTTTCCCGAACGCCCCCACCGTCTCGGCCAGCGGATGATTCCCGCGCCAATGCAGCAGATAGAGATCGATCCGGTCCGTCCCCAGCCGTTTCAGACTGGCCTCGCAGGCGCGCGCCACGCCGGCGGCCGAGGCATTGTGCGGATAGACCTTGCTCACCAGGAACACCCGATCGCGCAGCCCCGCGATCGCGCGCGCCACGACCCGTTCCGCCCCGCCATCGCCGTACATCTCGGCCGTATCGATCAGGGTCATCCCGTGCGCGATCCCCTCGCGCAAAGCCGCCGCCTCCGCCTCGGCCCGGCCGGCATTCTCGCCCATGTGCCAGGTTCCCTGGCCGAGCGCCGGAACCTCCGTCCCGTCCGGCAGGCGCACCATCCGCGTCATTGCGCCGCCGCCTCCGCCGCGCGCAGCAGGCGCAGGAAATTGCCGCCCCACAGCAGCGACAGCGCCGCGCGATCGTAGCCGCGCCGGGCCAGCTCGGCGGTCACGTTCGGGCAATCCCCCGCGTCGTTCCAGTCGCTGAACCCGCCGCCGCCGTCGAAATCCGACGAAATCCCCACATGCTCGATGCCGATCCGCCGCACCGCGTAATCCACGTGATCGGCGAAATCCGCCACCGTGACCTGTTCCGGTCGCGCATTGGGCCGGAGGAACGCGGACACCGCGGTGATCTGGATCACCCCGCCCACATCATGCAGCGCATCGAGCTGGCCGTTATCCATGTTGCGCGGATGATCGCACAGCGCGGCCACGCAGGAATGGGTGGACAGCACCGGCGTGCGCGAGGCCTCCGCCGCGTCCAGCATCGCCAGGCGCGAGACATGCGCGACATCGACCAGCATCCCGAGCCGGTTCATCTCCGCCACCGCCAGCCGGCCGAAGCCGCTGAGGCCGCCATGCTCGGCCGCGCGTTCGCCCAGATCGGCGCGCGGATTGGCCGAATCGGCGATCGCGTTGTGCCCGTTATGCGTGAGCGTCATGTAGCGCGCGCCCAGCGCCGCGAGCTCGCGCAGCCGCCCCAGATCCGTGCCGATCGCGAAGCCGTTCTCCACCACCGGAATGATCGCCAGCACGCGGTCCTCGCGCGCCCGCGCCACCGAAGCGGCGGTCAGGGTGAGCCGCGCGGGCAGCCCAGGCGCGCCCTCGGCCATGCGCCGGATCGCGTGCAGCATCCCGCGCGCGCGCGCGAACGCGGCCTCCTCGTTGGCGAGCGTGCGCGCCACCTGCGGCACATAGGCCACGAAGCAGGCAGCGGAGAGCCCGCCACGCAGCATCTTCGGCAGATCGACCTTGCGCGGTCCGTCGATGAACGGGTCGGGTCCCGTGGGCCAGGGAATGTCGATATGGGTATCGACGGTCAGCAGACCGTGATGCAGGGCGATCGGGTCGGGGAGCAGGGTATCGTTCATCGGAACAGGCTTGGCCGAGCCGGGCGCGCCGTCAAGCGCCGCGGCGCAATTCGGGATGGGCGCGCAGGTGGCGGCGGAACTGGTCGTAGCCAAGCCCGAGCCGCGCCGCCGCCTGGCGCTGGTTGAAGCGCGTGGCGGCCAGCGCCTCGGCCAGCATCCGCCCTTCCAGCGCCGCCAGCGCCGCCGGGGGCAAGC
>JAKAZN010000435.1 GCA_021815835.1 Pseudomonadota bacterium | reverse complement strand
CGGCAAGGCGGACGGGCCAGCTGGGCGTGGGCGGGGTGATGAATTCCCCATCCAGGCGCATCTCGATCTGCGGCGGCGGACGATTTCGGGTCATCGCGCAGAGGTGGCGCGCCGGCGAGACGGTTCAAGATGCGGGCAGGGCGATTGGCAAGCCCCGAAGCGCGGTCCAAACTGGCGCCAACAGATCGGAGGAGGACGAACATGGCCGAACGCGTGGCGGTGGTGACGGGCGCGGGCAGCGGCGTCGGGCGGGCGGCGGCGCTCGCGTTGCTCAAGGATAACTGGACGGTCGCCCTGGCCGGCCGGCGCAAGGACGCGCTGGAGGAGACCGCCGGCATGGCGAATGCCGGCACCAAGCTCATCGTGCCCACCGACGTGCGCGAACCCGAGCAGGTCGCGGCGCTGTTTGCCGCCGTGGCCGCGAAGTTCGGCCGCCTCGACGTGTTGTTCAACAACGCCGGCGGCAACGTCCCCAGCACCAATTTCGGCGATTTCACCTGGGAACAATGGACCTCGGTGGTCGCGGTGAACCTGAACGGCATGTTCCTGTGTGCCAACGCGGCGTTTCGCATGATGCGCGACCAGTCGCCGCGCGGCGGGCGGATCATCAACAACGGCTCGATCTCGGCGCACGCGCCGCGGCCGGGCTCGGTCGCCTATACTTCCACCAAGCACGCGATCACGGGCCTGACGAAATCCATCGCCCTCGACGGGCGCCAGTTCGATATCGCCTGCGGCCAGGTCGATATCGGCAACGCGGCGACGCCGATGACCGCGCGCATGGCCCGCGGGGTTCCGCAGGCGAACGGGGAGACCAAGGTGGAACCGACGATGGACGTCGATCACGTCGGCAACGCGGTGCGCTTCATGGCCGACCTGCCGCTGGATACCAACGTGCAGTTCATCACCATCATGGCGACCAAGATGCCCTTCGTCGGTCGCGGCTGATCGGCCGATGATGCGCCGCCGGGCTGCCTTCGCCGCCCCCCTGTTGCTGCTGCCCGCCGCGCGCGGGGCGGCGGCGGGGGAGCGGGTGATCTTCGGCCTGGATTGGAAAGCCGAGGCCGAATATGGCGGCTTCTACCAGGCCAAGGCGCGCGGCATCTACGCGCGCCACGGCCTCGACGTGACCATCGCCGAGGGCGGGCCGCAGCTCAATCACGTGCAGCTTCTACTGGCCGGGCGGCAGCAATTCGATCTCGCCGGCGGCAGGGCGATCGAGTTCGCGCGCCACCATCTGCCCTTCGTCGCCATCGCGGCGATCTTCCAGAAATCGCCCTCGGTGCTGATCGCCCATCCCGGCACCGGGATCCACGGTTTCCCCGACCTGAAGGGACGGCCGATCGAAGTCGGGGCCGATGCACGCGCCGGATGGTTCCGCTTCCTGGCGGCGAAATACGGCTACGCCGACAGCCAGGTGCGGCCCTACACCTTCAACCTCGCGCCGTTCCTGGCGAACCAGAAAATGGTGCAGGAGGGCTATCTGGGATCCGAACCGTTCCTGATCGAACAACAGGCCCATTTCAAGCCGGTGGTGCTGCCGATCGCCGATGGCGGGTATCTCGGCTACGGCAACATCATCGCCACCAGCCGCCGGCTGATCGCGGCACAGCCGGACGCGGTGCGGCGCTTCGTGGATGCCTCGATCGAGGGCTGGTATTCCTACCTGTACGAAGATCCCGCGCCGGCGAACGCGCTGATCCGGCGCGCCAATCCCGACATGCCGCAGGACCTGATCGATTACGGCCGGCAGGTGATGCTGGATCACGGGATCGTCGATTCGGGCGATGCGAAACGGCTCGGCATCGGCGCGATGACCGAGGCGCGCTGGGCGGCGTTCTACGACGGCATGGCGGCGGTCGGCGTCTATCCCAAGGGGATCGACGTGCGCGCGGGCTACACGCTGCGCTTCGTTGATCATGAAGTGGGGCATGACGCGGGGCGGCCGGTCGGGACGAAGGGGGCGCGATAGCGATGGCGGCGCCGCCCGCCTGGAAGGGCCTGGACACCACGCGGATGCCCCGTTTCATCGGCTACGATCAGGCCGAGCGGATGTTGAACGCGCTGGGCGACCGCGCGCGCGCCTGGAACCCCGATCTGGTGGCCGGCATCGCGCGCGGCGGTCTGGTGCCGGCGAGCATGGTGGCCAGCCTGCTCGCGCTGCCGCTGGCGATGCTGTCCGTCGCGCGCGGCGGCGCGGTGACCTGGCTGGGCCCGGCGCCCGCCGCGCGGCGGGTGCTGCTGATCGACGATGCGTGCTCCACCGGGGAGACGATGCGCACCGCCCGCGCCGCGCTGGCGGCGGAGGGGCGGGACTGCCTGACGATGACGGTGGCGCACGATCCGGAACGCACCGCGTTCGTGCCCGACCTGTCGCATCCCGTCACGGAATTGTTCCGCTTTCCGTGGGAGCGCGGGGAGGCGACCCCCTCCTCCCGCGCCGCTCGTGCCGCCGGCGCGCCGCCGGACCGGACCACCGAGGCGCCGTTCTTCGGCCTGGACCTGGACGGCGTGTTCCTGCCCGACCTGCCGCGCGCGCAGTACGAGGCAGGGCTGGAAGCGGCGCTGGCGGCGCGCGCCGCGCTGGACCCGTTTCCGCATCTGCCGGCGTTCGATCCCGCCCGCGCGGTCGTGATCACCGGCCGGCCGGAAAGCGACCGGGCGGCAACGGAGGCCTGGCTCGCCCGCGCCGGCCACGGGGCGCTGGCGGTGGAATGCCGCCCGGTGGTGCTGGGGTTCACGCCGGCCGAGGTGGCCGACCACAAGGCGCGCACCGCCACGCGCTGGGGGTGCACGCATTTCGTCGAGAGCGATGCGGAGCAGGCGGTGCGGATCGCGTCCGCCGCGCCGCATCTGGTGGTGACGTGGTGGATCGCGGCGGAGCGGCGGGGCGTGGTGCTGGGGGCGGCCGGGTAGGGCGAAGCGGGCGAGATATTCCGATTTCGTGTGGTAAGGCCGAGGGCGCCATGCCCGATCTCGCGGGGCATGCCGTCCCGTCGGCCCCGAAGCCTTCTCGATCGCCGCCATCCACCCGGACCGCCGGACTGGACAAGACCGACCCGCGCTCCCCACGATGCCACGCAGCGATCGCCGGGAGGGAAACGACCCATGACCGAGAGCCTGTTTGCCGGCCTGAAGGTCATCGACTGCGCGAGCT
>JAKAZN010000434.1 GCA_021815835.1 Pseudomonadota bacterium | reverse complement strand
CGCCTCAGCGCCGGTTGGTCGTGCCCAGCAACTGCAGCAACAGCATGAACAGGTTGATGAAGTTCATATACAGGCTCAGCGCGTCATAGACGCTGCGCTTGGCCGCCTGATCCGTCCCCTCCGCGTACGCGTACTGGACGTAGGTCGCCTTGATCCGCTGCGTGTCGTAGGCGGTGAGCCCCGTGAACACCAGCACGCCGACGATGCTGATGAAGAACTGCATCATGGTCGAGTGCACGAACAAATTGACCACGCTGGCCAGGATCACGCCGATCAGCCCCATCATCAGGAAGCTGCCCCAGCGGCTGAGATCGGCCTTCGTCGCGTAGCCATAGAGGCTCATGGCGCCGAAGGTCGCCGCGGTGATGAAGAACACCCGCACGATCGAGGTGCTGGTGTACATCAGGAAGATATTGGTCAGGCTGGCGCCCATCGCCGCGCAGAACAACCAGTACAGCAGTTGCGCGGTGCTGCGCGAGAGCTTGTTCACCCCGAGGCTCATCACCAGGATGAAGGCCAGCGGCGCGAAGATGGAGATCATCGCCAGCGGCCCGGCGGCGTGCGCGGGCCCATACGGGGTCTGCACCACCGGATAGAACAGGTTGATCGCCGAGGTGTTGGCGATCGTGTAGGCAACGATGCCGGTCAGCAGCAGGCCGGACGACATCCAGTTATAGACCCGCAGCATGTACGCCCGCAGCCCCGCGTCCATGACGGCGGAGGCGGCGGAGATGCCGGCGGTGCCCGGGTAGGTCCGGGAGTCGGGAGTGAAGGCCATGGGTGCTCTCGATCCTCTGGAACGGGGAAAACCCCAGGAAACACGTGTCGCAGGGAAACATGCGCCGCAGGGAAACATGCGCCGACGGCCGCGCCGCTTCAAGCGGGGCCGAAATGAGCGTTAAGTCATCCGTGGCGTCGCGCCGGCACGGGCCTCATTCATCCCGCAACAACGCGGCGGGCCGTGTCCGCAACGCCCGCGCCGTGCCAGCATAGCCGAACCCGAGCGCCATCGCCAGCGCCACCAGAATCCCCCCCGCGAGCCGCGCCGGCAGCAGCACGAAGGGCACGCCCATCAGCCCCCGCAGCACCCCCCACGCCGCGCCCGCGCCCACCAGGGCGGCCAGCACCCCGGCCGCCAACCCCAGCACGCCGAACTCGGTGATCCAGGCGGCGCGGATCTGCGCCCGCGTCGCCCCCAGGGTGCGCAGCAACACCGCCTGACGGATGCGCCGCCGCTGCCCCGCCGCCACCGCGCCGGCCAGCACCAGCGCGCCCGCCGCCACCGTCACCGCCCCGGTCGCGGCCAGCGCCGCGGCGATCTGATCGAGCAGGCTGCCCAGTTGCGCGAGCACCTCCCGCACCGCGATCCCGGTCACGTTCGGCAGCGCGTCGGTCACGCGCGCGAGCAGCGCGCCCTCCCCCGCCTTGGGCACGCGCAGGGTGGCGATGTCGGTGCTGGGCGCGCCCGACAGCAGGCCGGGGCTGGCCACCAGCACGAAATTGATCCCGAGCCGCTGCCAGGAAATGTCGCGCAGGCTGGCGATGCGCAGGTCGATGTCGCGGCCGACCACGTTCACCCGGATGACGCCGCCGATCCCCACCCCCCAGCCGCGCGCCAGCCGCGCGTCGAGCGAAACGAGCGGCGGTCCCCGGTAATCGGCCGCCCACCAGCGCCCGGCCACCAGCCGGGTGCCGGGCGGCGGGCTGGCCGCGTAGGTCAGGCCGCGATCGCCGCGCAGCGCCCAGCCGGTGCCCGGCGCGGCATGCACTTGCGCCGCCGGCACCCCGTTCACCGCGACGATGCGCGCGCGCAGGGTGGGCACCAGCCGAAGATCGGTCATCCCGGGAACGGCGCGGACCAGCCCGGTGAAGCGCGCGACCTGGGCGGGCAGGATGTCGATGAAGAAGAAGCTGGGCGCGCGATCGGGCAGCGCGGCCAGCACCTCCCGCTGCAGCCCGCCCTGGACCAGCGCCACCGCGGCAAGCGTCGCCAGGCCCAGCCCCACCGAGACCAGCATCCGCCCGGTCGCCGCCCCGGGGCGATACAGGTTCCCCAGGCCCACGCGCGCCCAGGCCGATCGTGGCGCCGGCAACGCCGCCACCGCCCGCGCCAGCACCCAGGACCCGCCGCGAAACACCACCAGCGCGCCCAGCGCCGCGGCACAGAACCACAGCGCCAGCCGCCGGTCCGCGGTGGCGCCCACCGCCAGCGCGAGCAGCGCCGCCCCGATCGCGACATTGGCCGCGATAACCCCGAGGGCGGGACGCGGCCCGGCCGCCGCGCCGCCCAGCACGGCGCCCCGAAACAGCGCCGCGCCGGGAATCCGCGCCGCCCGCCCGAGCGGCCAGAGCGCGAAGGCGCCCGCCGTCAGCGCGCCATACAACGCGGCGAGCGCCAGCGGCGCCGCATACACCCCTCGCGCCAGCGGCAAGGGCAGCACGCCCGCCAGCCACCGCCCCGCCGCCAGCGGCACCGCGGCACCGGCCGCGATCCCAAGCCCGATTCCCAGCGCGGCCAGCACCCCGACCTCGATCAGGCACATCGCCAGCACCAGCCGCGCCGGCGCGCCGAGGCAGCGCAAGGTGGCGATCGTCGCGCTCCGTCCGTCGAGCCAGGCGCTCACCCCGTTCGCCACCCCGATCCCGCCCATCAGCAGCGCGGTCAGCCCGACCAGCGCCATGAAACGGCTGGTGAGGGTCACGAAGCGATCGGCGCCGGGCGCGGCCTGATCGGGGCCGCGGATGCGCCACCCCTGGGCCGCGAAGCGCGCCCGCAACGCGGCGCGGAGCGCGGGGCCGTCTCCGGCGCGCGCGAGCAGGGCGTTGAGCTGGTGGGTGACGAGGGCGCCCGGCACGTCGAGCCCGGTGCCCGCCAGCGCGGCGCGCGCGATCAGCACCGGCGCGCCGAAGATCGCCGGGCTGGCGAGCTGGTCCGGGGCGGCGATCAGGGCGCCGCGCACGATGAAGGTCTCGGTGCCGAGGCGCGCGGTCATGCCCGGACGCAGCCCCAGGCGGGCCAGCACCAGCGGATCGGCGAGCAGCCCGAAAGACCCGCCGCGGCGGGCGAGCGCGGCGGCGACGCTCTGGTCCGGGGCGATCCGCGCCTGCCCGATCAGCGGCCAGGCCGGTCCCACCGCGCGCACGCTGACAAGTTGCCGCGCGCCG
>JAKAZN010000433.1 GCA_021815835.1 Pseudomonadota bacterium | reverse complement strand
CACCGGCCGCGCGGAAGGCGGCGATCTGCGCGGCGGTGAAATGGAAATGCACGAACTGCACGGACGACGCCTTGCCATCCGCGGCGGTGCGGTCCTGGTCGGTCTCCGGGGTGGCGACGATCTTCTCGCCGCCGACGCTGATGAAGGCGGTCTCCTCGATGCCGCCGAGCTGGCCCAGCACGCGCTTGCGGCGGATCGGGTCGTCGATCTCGATCATGAAGGTGGCGACCAGCTCGTCGCCGCGGGGGATCAGCGGGTTATAGGCTTCCAGCTCGTCGGGGATCTGTGCCGCGCCGCCTTTTTCGATCCACAGCATCTCGTGGATCTGCATCCACATGGTCGCGCGGTTCTCGAAATAAAACGTCGCGCTCGGCCCCACCGCGACGCGGCGGTCGCGCTTCAGCAGTGCCATCTCGCGGCGCTTGTCGGCGCGCAGCCTGCCATATTCCGCCATCGGCATGATGTCGGCGGCACTGATCGCATGGGTCTGGCTCATGGCTCGGTCCCTTTCCATCCATAGGCTCGTGCCAGAAGTTGGATCGGGTGGCGCAGAAGTGAAGGCGCCGGCGCGCTGCCGCCGAGCTTTTCCACCCCTTGCAGAATATGCACGCCGGCCAGCGGACATTCGGAGGTGACGAACTGCTTGTCGCCATTGGCCACCGTGCGCGCCACCGGCTTGCCGATCTTGAGCGCGGTCTCGAAATTGCCTTTCTTGAAGCCCCAGGCGCCGCCATGGCCCGAACAGCGCTCGATCACCTCGACCTCCGCACCGGGGATCAGCCGCAGCAGCTCCGCACCCTTCTGCCCCATGTTCTGCGCCCGCGCGTGGCACGCCAGATGGATCGCCACCGACGCGGCCACCGGCTGCATCCCCTCGGCGAGCCCCTCGCGGCGCGCGATATCGACGATATATTCGGAAAGATCGAAGCTGGCCTTGGACAGTTTCGCCACCAGCGGATCGTCGGGCAGGATCAGCGGCCACTCGAATTTCAGCATCAGCGCGCAGGACGGCACCAGCGCGATCACGTCATAGCCACGATCGATCCACCCGCCCAGCTCGGCGGCCACCGCGCGCGCCGAACCGGCCACCTCGCCGATCAGCCCCTGTTCCAGCCTGGGCATTCCGCAACAGCCCGGATAGACGACCTCGCTCACCACGCCGTTGCGCGCCAGCACGTGCCGCGCGGCGAGCCCCACCTCGACATCGTTGGAATTGCCAAAGCAGGTGGCATAGATCACCGCCCGACGCCCGAACGCCGGCGCCGTGACATTGATTTCCGGCGCCTCGGCCGAGCGCGCCACCAGGCTGCGCGCCTCATATTCGGGCAGTGCCGCGTCACGATCCAGCCCGGCGAATTTTTCCAGCAGCGGGCGCGTGAGGCCGTTGCCGCGCGCGCTCGCCCAGTTGGCGACACCCGAGACCACGCCTGCGATCTTGGCGTTGCGGTCGGTCTGCGCGAGCTGGCGGTCGGCAAAGCTCACCCCGCCGCGCGCGGCCTCGGCGGCGCGCGCGCGCAGCATCAGATGCGGAAAATCCAGATCGAACGCGTGCGGCGGCACATAGGGGCATTTGGTCATGAAGCACAGGTCGCACAGCGTGCAGGCCGCCACCACCGGGGCGAAATCCTTCGCATCGACGCTGTCGAGCTCGCCGGTCTTGGATTCGTCGATCAGATCGAACAGGCGCGGAAACGAATCGCACAGATTGAAGCAGCGGCGACAGCCATGGCAGATGTCGAACACCCGGTGCAGCTCGGCATCGAGCTTGACCGGATCGACGAAGTCCGGGTCCTGCCAGGCGATCGGGTGGCGGGTCGGGGCATCGAGGCTGCCTTCACGCATCGCGGGACTCCATCAACAACACGTCGCAACGGGAGAAATTCGGGCCACACATAGCAAAGGGGGCTCGCGCCCCCTTCACCATGCGGCAATGCGAGCGGATCAGGCCGAGAGTTCGGCCAGCGCGCGCTGGAACCGGCCGGCGTGCGAGCGCTCGGCCTTGGCAAGTGTCTCGAACCAGTCGGCGATCTCGTCGAACCCTTCCTCGCGCGCGGTGCGCGCCATGCCCGGATACATATCGGTGTATTCGTGCGTCTCGCCGGCCACCGCCGAGGCGAGGTTCTTGTCGGTCGGGCCGATCGGCAGCCCGGTCGCCGGGTCGCCCACCGCTTCGAGATATTCCAGATGCCCGTGCGCATGCCCGGTCTCGCCCTCGGCGGTGGAACGGAACACCGCGGCGACATCGTTATGGCCCTCGACGTCGGCCTTCTGCGCGAAATACAGATAGCGGCGATTGGCCTGGCTCTCGCCGGCGAATGCCTCCTTCAGATTGTCTTCGGTCTTGCTGCCCTTGAGCGCGGCCATCGCATCCTCCGTGGGGGGTGAAATCAATGTGAGTCGAATCCGCAGGCGGGCCACGGGGCGCGGTCCGGCCGGTGGATCAGAGCTCATAAATTGGCCCCCCAACCCGGCTTCGTCAATGCGACCCCGCCTGGTTTTGTGGCGCACCCGCACCCGAGGTTCGCCGCAGCCGCAACCGGCGGATGCGGCGCGGATCGGCCTCCAGAATGCGGAACTCCGCCCCGGACGGATGGCTGATCACCTCGCCGCGCGTGGGAATGCGCCCGGCCAGGGTGAACACCAGCCCGCCCATGGTGTCGATGTCGGCCTCGCGCTCGTCATCGGTCAGGATCGGGCCATAGCGCGCCTCGAACTCCTCCACCGCCATCAGCGCGTCGATGTCGAGCGCCCCGTCCGCCCGCTCGATCACCAGCGGCCCGGCCACCTCGTCATGCTCGTCGGCGATGTCGCCGGTGATCGTCTCCACCAGGTCCTCGATCGTCACCAGCCCGTCGATGCCGCCATATTCATCCACCACCAGCGCCAGATGCATCCGCGCCTGGCGCATCTGCAACAGCAGATCGAGCACCGGGATCTGCGGCGCGATCATCAGCGGCTGGCGCAGGATCGCGCGCAGATCGAACTGCTCGGCCCGGCCGATATAGGCGAACACGTCCTTGATATGGACCATGCCCACGATGTCATCCAGCTCCTCGCCATACACCGGCAGGCGCGAATGGCCCTCGCCACGGATGCGCGCGATCGCCTGGTCCAGCGTCACGTCGGCGGCCATGGCAACGATGTCGGCGCGCGGCACCATCACATCATCCG
>JAKAZN010000432.1 GCA_021815835.1 Pseudomonadota bacterium | reverse complement strand
GGAGTCGCGTGTTTGTCGAAGATTCGCACGTCCCGGACCGATTCGATAGCCTGAAATGCGCCCCGCGACGGCCTAGACCGCCAATCCCCGCACGAAAGCCGCCTTCTCCGTTGCCGCCCCCAGCAGGAACCCCAGATCGGTGCCGGTCGAGACATAGCGCGCGCCCGCCTTCACGAACGCCGCCACCAAATCGGGCCGCCCCGCCAGCCCGCCTACCCCGACATGCTTGCCCGCCGCCCGCGCCGCCGCGATCGTGCGTTCGTACGCCGCATGGACGAAGGGATCGTCGAACTGGCCGGTGATGCCGCGCTCGGCGCAAAGGTCGTTGGTGCCGATCATCAGCAGATCGACTCCGGGGACGGCGGCGATCGACGCCACGTTCTCCAGCGCCGCCAAGGTCTCGATCATGACGACCACCATGGTCGCCGCGTTCAGCGCGGCGTTGGCGATCGCGGGCGGGATGGTGCGATACTGGAGATGCGGCAACGGGCCGCCGGCCCCGCGTTCCCCCAGCGGAGGGAATTTGGCGCAGGCGACGATGCGCGCGGCGTCCTCGGCGGTGCGGACATGCGGCGCGATCACGCCGAGCGCGCCGCCATCGAGCAGCCGGCCGATCATGTCGAGCGACCGGCCCGGCACGCGCACCAGCGGCGTGATGCCGGCATCGAGCGCGGCCATGCAGATCTGGCAGGCGGTATCGATGCCGAGGGTGTTATGTTCGATATCGACATAGATCGAATCGAAGCCGGCGGTGGCGGCGATGCGCGCGATCTCGATGCCGCGGAAGGCGCGCACGGTCATCGACGCGGCGACCTGGTTGCGGGCGAGCTTCTCGCGGAGATGGTTGCGGATGAGGGGGTCTGGCATGGGTCCCGGGTCCGGATGGGGCGGGGGGATCGTGGCACGCCGGCGGGGCGGGGCGCCAGACGGGGCGCCAGGGGGGGCGCCAGACGGGGTGCCAGACGGGGGCGCCAGAGGGGGCAGTTGAGGCGGCCGGGGCGGGTGGCGTATCTGGGGGGCGCGGGATGGGTGGCCGAGCGGTTGAAGGCAGCGGTCTTGAAAACCGCCAGGGGGCAACCCCTCGTGGGTTCGAATCCCACCCCATCCGCCAGGCCCGCGCGCCGCCCCTATGCCGGCGCCTGCGCGTCCGGCTCCGCCGGCAGCTCATCGGTCCACACCGTGAACCCGGTCAGCGTATTCGGCCCGAACGTATTGGTGATCGCCACATCCACCGCATCCCGCCCCCGCGCCATCAGCACCCGTCCGATCCGCGGCACGTTGTTGCGCGGATCGAAGATGTGCCAGGCCCCATCCAGATACGCCTCGAACCAGGCGGCGAAATCCATCGGACCATAGGGCGGCGGCACGCCCATATCGCCGAGATAGCCCGTGCAATAGCGCGCCGGAATATTCATGCAACGACACAACGCCACCGCGAGATGCGCGTAATCGCGGCAGACGCCGCGCCGCTCGTTGAACGCCTCCCACGCGGTCCGGGTCGGGCGCGCATCGGCATAGTTGAACGCGATATGGCGATGCACGAAATCGCAGATCGCCCGCACCCGGCCCCAGCCCATCGGGGCCTGGCCGAACAACTGCCACGCCGTTTCCGTCAATCGATCGGTCTCGCAATATCGGCTGCCGAGCAGAAACACCAGAACATCCGTGGGCAGGTCCTGCACCGCGTGCTGGCGGGCCGAGGCGACAACCGGATCGGCGATCCCGCTGTCATGCAGGACGGCGGTGCTGGCGATCCGGGTCCGGCCGGCGGGCGCGACGATCCGGCTGCACCAATTGCCGAAGCCGTCGCGATAGGAGGCGACCGGCACCATCGGGAACGTGGTCACCTGGTCGGGCACGACGATATCGGGCGCGCGCGTGTGATGGACATGCAGCATCAGCATCATCGGCGTCGGTTGCGGGCAGTCGTAGACCAGCTCGTAGCCCACGCGGAGTTTCATGTGGTACCTTTCGATGTCGGGGATCGGCGCCGGTGCGGCGCGTCCGGCCGCCTATGTCCGTCCCGCCGCCTCCCGCGGACCGGCGGCGGCATCGGCCTCGGCCGCGGCCATCGCCAGCCGGGCCAGCGCCGGCAGGGAGCGGGCACCGGTTCGTTTCATGATCTCGGCCCGGTGGTTCTCGACCGTGCGCTGGCTGATGCCCAGATCGGCGGCGATATTCTTGCTCGGCTCCCCGGCCAGCACCCGATCCATGATCTCGCGCTGGCGTGCCGTCAGGCCGGCGACATGGGCGGCAGCCGTCGCGCGCCAGGCGATGCGCGTGCCCGCATCCCGTGCGTGCTCCAGGGCGCGCGCGACGATTGCCAGCAGGTCGCCGCGGCTGATCGGCTTTTCGATGAAGTCCAGCGCGCCTTCCTTCATCGCGCGCACCGCCATCGACACGTCGCTGCGGCCGGTGATCATGATCGCGGGCAAGGTGGCGCCGGTCTCTCGCAGCCGGTGCAGCACGTCGAGCCCGCTCATGCCCGGCAGGTAGGCATCGAGCAGCAGGCACGCCTCGCGGTCCGGACGATAGGCGGCCAGGAACGCCTCGCCGGAGGGATAATCCGCCACCGTCCCGCCGTCCGCTTCCAGAGCCGCGCGGATTTCGTTGCAGACATGCTTGTCATCGTCCACGATGAAGATGACGCGCGCATCCGGCGCGCGCGGCGCGCGCGGCGCCGCCGTCGGGCCGGGCGTCGGCGGCAGCAGGCGCTGGATGGCCTCGGTCAGTTGCGGTACCTTCACCGGCTTGTAGAGCTGCACGCAATCCGCGCGCGCGACCGCGCGCACCGTGCCAACCGAGATGTCGCCGGTCAGGATGATCACCGGGATCTGCCGCCGCAACTCGCTGCGCAGGATCGCGGTGAGCTGGAGCCCATCGAGTCCGTTCGGCAGGTTGTAGTCCGCCACGATCAGGTCGGGACGCACGCCGCCGCGCCGCACCAGATCGAGCGCGCGCGCGCTATCGGCGGCGCGCGCCACGTGATGACCCACGTTCTCGAGCAGCATTCCGAGCAGGTCGCTCACTTCCGGATCGTCCTCGACGACCAGGATCATCCCGGTGCGCAGCGATCCCCGCGCCGCGCCATTCGCTTCGCCCTGCGCCACGAGGCGGGCCGCCGGTGCCGCCGGCTCGGGCACCAGGCCGACCTCCACGGCGAACACCGAC
>JAKAZN010000431.1 GCA_021815835.1 Pseudomonadota bacterium | reverse complement strand
CGGACATGCTCTCGCTGGTGCGGATGGGCACGAAATTAACTTACCCCTGAATCGGGGCCGGGAAACGCGCGTCCATTTCGTTACGGTATCGTTATGATACTATCCCCTCCCGATTCCCCGCGCCGCGGATGGCAACGCCATTTTCCGTTTCCGGGCAGGGAGGCATTCGAGATCGAGGATGTCTATCGCCTGCTGAACCGCCTGCCGATCGAGACCGACGCTCCGGTGCTGACACCCGCCCCGCCGATGGCCCTCGCCCGCGCCCATCGCCGCACCGCCCGCGACGCCGCCTGTCTGGATCTCGCCCTGCGTCGGCACCTGCCGCTGGCGACCCGCGACACCGCGCTGGCCCGCGCCGCCGAGGCCGCCGGCGCGGCCCTGCTGCCCGCCGGATCAGCCCGCCGCCACCACCCCGTCGCGCAGCCGCACCACCCGGTCCATCCGCGCCGCCAGATCCGGGTTGTGCGTGGCGATCAGCGCCGCCACGCCGTGATCGCGCACGGTCGCCAGCAAGGCCTCGAACACCCCGCCCGCGGTCGCCACGTCCAGATTGCCGGTCGGCTCGTCGGCCAACAGAATGCGCGGCCGGTTCGCCAAAGCCCGCGCGATCGCCACCCGCTGCTGCTCCCCACCCGACAGCTTGCCCGGCAGATGGGTCAACCGCGCCGACAGCCCGAACGCGTCGAGCAATTCGCGCGCCCGCGCCGCCGCCGCGCGCCGCGTCACGCCGGCGATCATCTGCGGCAGCACCACATTCTCCAGCGCCGAGAATTCCCCCAGCAGATGGTGGAACTGATAGACGAAACCGATCGTTACGCGCCGGATCGCCGTGCGCTCGGCATCCGACAGCGCCCCCGCCTCCCGCCCCTCGACGATCACCGAGCCGGCGTCGGGCTTTTCCAGCAGCCCCGCCAGATGCAGCAAGGTGGACTTGCCCGCGCCGGACGGCGCGACCAGCGCCACGATCTCGCCCGAAGCCAGGGTCAGATCGACCCCGCGCAGCACCGGCAGCGCGCCCGCTCCGGTGCGATAGATGCGCTGCACGCCGCGCAGGATCAGCGGCTCATTCACTGCGCAACGCCTCCACCGGATCGGTGCGCGCCGCGCGCCAGCTGGGATAGAGCGTCGCCAGCAGCGACAGCACCAGCGCCATGACGACGACGCGGATCACCTCGGCCCAGTCGAGGCGGGCCGGCAGATGCGTCAGATAATACACTTCCGGATTGAACACATCGACCCCGGTGATCCGCGTCACCAGATCCTGGATGCGGTCGATATTCATGGTGAACGCGATCCCGAGCCCGGCGCCCACGCCGGTGCCGATCACGCCCACCGATGCGCCGCACATCAGGAAGATCCGCATGATCGCCCCGCGCCCCGCGCCGATCGTGCGCAGCACCGCGATATCCTTCGTCTTGTCCTTCACCATCATGATGAGCGAGGAGATCACGTTGAACGCCGCGACCAGGATGATCAGGGTCAGGATCAGGAACATCACGTTCTGCTCCACCGCGACCGCGGTGAAGAAGCTGTTGTTGCTGGATTGCCAGTCGATCACCGACAGCGGCGCGCCCGGGAACGCGCGACGGATCGCCTCCGTCGTGATGCGCACCTGTTCCGGATCGCGCACCATCACCGCGATCTGCGTCGCTCCGCCCGGCTTCTGGAAATAGATCTGCGCCTCGGCCAGCGGCATGAAGACGTAGCTCGAATCGTAGTCGTTCTCGCCGATGCTGAAGATCGCCACGATCCGATAGGCGCGCACGCGCGGGATGGTGCCGAACGGAGTCGCGGCACCTTGCGGAGAGACCAGCGTGATCCGCCCGCCGACCGACACGCCGAAGCGCCGCGCCATGCCGACCCCGATCGCGATCGCGTCCTCCCCCTGGAACGCCGCCAGCGATCCCGCGACGAGATGGCCGCTGACCGCGCGCAGCGCCGCGAAATCCGCCGGCGCGATGCCGCGCACGAACCCGCCCGCCGAAATGCCCTGCCCGCCGGACACCAGCACCTGGCCATCCACCACCGGGATCGCCTGCGTCACCCCCGGCAGGGTCGCGATCCGTTTCGCGATCGCGTCGTATCCCGTGATCGGCCCGGCTGTCCCATACACACCGAGATCGCCGTTGAATCCCAGGATGCGGTTCAACAGATCGACCTTGAACCCGCCCATCACGCTCATCACGATGATGAGCGTCGCCACGCCGAGCGCGATCCCCACCAGGGAAAACCCGGCGATCACCGAAACGAATCGCTCGCCCCGGCGCGCGCGCAGGTAGCGGGCGGCGACCGCGCGTTCGAAGGCGTTGAACATGCGCGCCGGTCAGCCCAGCCGCGCCAGCGCGTCCACGACGGACAGCTCGGTGCGTTCGCCCCCCGCGCGGCGCTTGAGCTCCACCTTGCCGGCGGCGGCACCGCGCGGCCCGACCACGATCTGCCAGGGATGGCCCATCAGATCGGCATCGGCGAATTTCACGCCCGCGCGGTCCTCGCGGTCGTCGTACAACGCGTCGGCCCCAAGCGCGGCATAGAGTTGCTCGCAGATCCCGTCGCAGGCGGGATCGCCCTGCTTGAGGTTCAGGATCGCGGCGCGAAACGGCGCGATCGCGTCGGGCCAGACGATGCCCGATTCGTCGTGGCTCGCCTCGATCACCGCGCCCACCAGGCGGGAGACGCCGATCCCGTAGCTGCCCATCTCGGGCGCGATCTTGCGTCCATCGGGGCCGGCGACGGCGAAGCCCATGGACGCCGAATACTTGGTGCCGAAATAGAAGATGTGCCCGACCTCGATCCCCCGCCCCTCGCGCCGGCGCGACTGCGGCACCTTCTCCCAGGCCGTCGCGTCGTGCTTCTCGTCGGTCGCGGCGTAATGCGTGGTCATTTCCGTGAAGAACCGTTCCAGGTCGGTCGCGCTGTCGTGGCGGAACGCGCCGGCGCCGGAGGACAGGTAGTCGATCTCCTCGAACGCCGCGTCATACCAGACCTGGCTCTCCCCGGTCGGCGCCAGGATGATGAACTCATGGCTGAGATCGCCGCCGATCGGCCCCGATTCCGCGACCATCGGGATCGCCTTCAACCCCAGGCGCTGGAAGGTCCGCATATAGGCCAGCATCATCTTGCGGTAGCTGACGACCGCGCCGGCGTAGTCCAGATCGAAGCTGTAGGCGTCCTTCATCA